>CAZHRV010000066.1:0-3830 GCA_964535035.1 uncultured Rikenellaceae bacterium | reverse complement strand
CGTGAGAAACGCTCTGGAAAAGACCCCGCCTGAACTTGCCGCGGACATCGTCGAGCGAGGGATTATCATGACCGGGGGCGGTGCGCTGTTGCGGGGACTCGATGTCCTCCTTGCGGATGAGACCAATTTGACCATCCATGTCGATGATGAACCCTGCTTTGTTCTTAATTTTATCTATGATGTGTTCCATATAATAATATTAAAGTATGTAAAGATATTAAAAAAGGGAACTGGATTAAAAATACCCCCTTTCCCGTTTTCCCGCCAAGGCGGGACAGGCTCCCCAAGGGGAGGGCCGAGCGTTTAAAAATTGCCCGGTGGGCAATTTTAGCGATGAATGAAAAGTGACAAGATCCAAGATAGGATAATCCAGGAAAATAATATATTTTTATTAGGTAAAGACAGGAGGTAAAACATATACTCTGGTATTGTGAAAAAATTAATTTTTTCTTCATTATTTATGGTCCTGTGTATCCTGACAATAGCACAGGTCCCTGAATCCTTCAACTATCAGGTAATAATACCGGACAAGACCAGATCGGATTCTTATAAATGGGAGAAACAGGATATTATTCAAAATCAAATCCTTTACAATGGAAGGGTCTGGAGGAACCTCTATTCCCGGGTAAGAGGCAATCAATTTCTTTTTACCGAAATGTTCATGCCAGGTACAGTGTCAATCAGCGGCAAATTATTTACAGAACTCGAACTCAAATATGATATTTGTAATGATGAATTGCTGATCAGGTCAAATCAGGGGATAATTCTGCGGCTTAATAAGGAAATGGTAGATGGCTTTACGATAGAATACAAAAGCCGGAGATATGATTTTCAGAAACTTAAAGAAGATGCAAATGAATCAGGTGAAGGATATTTCAATATTCTATACAAGGGCAGATTGGAGCTTTTAGTGAAGTATAAAAAGGATATACAATTACTTGCCATTGATAATACCTTTGATCTCTTCGATCAATACCACCGTATTTATCTGAAAAAAGATGGAGAAATGCATTTGATAAATAAGAAGAAGAACATAATTAATCTTTTTGGTGATAATAATAAGGCTATCATGAGTTTTATAAAAAGCAGGAGGTTGAAGGTGACAAGAAAGGATCCTGACAGTTTTATACCGCTTATTGAGTTTTGTGATAATCTCATTGAAGGAAATTGAGAAGATGAAATTCAGAATAATAATACTGTTGTTACTGTTCCCGGCAGGGGTATTGTCAGCTCAGGAAGGGATAAAAATAAATTGGGATTATAGCGGGCTCACTTTTAACGAATTTGTTGAGAAAGCAGAGAGTATAGATAGTATAAGGTTTTTTTATAAGGATGAATGGGTAGAGGATCTGAAGCTTGGAGGATACAATGGCCCTGTTTTGTTGTCTGATCTTCTTAATTCTATCTTCAGGGGAGGTTCTCTCTTTTATTTCACAGATGATACCCGAAAAATTTTTATAACAAAGGATTTTGCTGTCAAGGTTTATCATAAAAAGAGTGAGGAAGTAAAAACATATCTGACTCCAACCGACTACGAATTGGAGATAGCCGGCCAACAGGCCGGGAATATTTTCTTCGAAATTGGTGACCCTGCCGATATTAACAGACCTGGTTATGTAACACTTTCCGGTTATATTACCGACAAGGATACAAAAGAATCGGTCTCTGGTGCTACTGTATATATTGAAAAGATTTCGACAGGTACTCATTCAAATCGGTACGGTTATTATTCACTTGCATTACCGAGGGGATCTCATCAGGTAAGATTCTCTTTCATTGGTATGAAGGAGAAACTGATCAATGTAGACATATTCGGAAGCGGAGAGATGAATATCGAAATGAGCAGTACACTTGTCCCGCTGAGGGAGACAGTTATTACCGCTGAAAGAAATGTGGTCCTTCAGAGAAATGAAGTGGGCGTTGAAAAAATAGACATCTCAATATTAAAGATAATGCCCACTTCTATGGGGGAATCAGATATCATTAAAAGTGTGTTGTTGGTAACAGGTGTGCAAACAATCGGAGAGGGCTCCATGGGATTTAATGTGAGGGGAGGATCTGCAGATCAAAACCTGATCCTGCTGTACGGATCACCTGTTTACAATTCATCACATTTTTTCGGATTCTTTTCATCTGTCAATTCCGACATTATTAAAGATGTCACTCTTTATAAAGGAGGGATGCCCGTCCGTTACGGAGGCAGGATCTCTTCTGTGCTTGATATCGTTGCAAGGGAAGGGAACCGGAAGGAATTATTCGGGAATGCCGGAATCAGTCCTGTCGCTACACATGTTTTATTGGAAGGGCCAATAAAAAAAGACACTGGTTCATTTATTCTTACCGGCAGAACCACATACTCTAACTGGGTGTTGCATATGATTGATAATAAGGCAATCAGAAGAAGTAAGGCGAATTTCTATGATATGAACGGAAAAGTAAGTTACGACATCAATAAGAATAATAAAATAGATTTTTCATCATATCTGAGCTATGATGGGTTCAGGTTCAATTCCGATACACTATACACCTATAATAACAGAATCTTTGCTCTGATGTGGCGTCATTTCTATAACAGCAGATTCTTTTCACAAGTAACACTGAATAACAGTGATTATAATTACAATATCTCAAGCACAAGTCATCCCACTGAAGCTTTTAGTATGTCGCACAGGATCAACAGTACCGGATTTAAAGCTGATTTCAATATGTACGGAGGCAGGCATGAAGTCAATTACGGCCTTGACCTTACACGGTATGCAGTGAATCCGGGGACCTATTTGCCGGCTTCCGACTCATCAATTGTTGTGTCAAAGATTATACCGGAAGAAAAGGCTTTTGAAGGATCGGTTTATTTCGAGGATAAAATTACTTTGAATGAATATGTTTCATTAAATGCAGGAATCCGTTTATCATCTTATCTGGCTTTTGGTGAGAAATCTGTAATGATTTATGATCCGCGAGTTACAAGAAGTGAAGTTTCAATTGTAGACACTCTAAGATTCAGAAGCGGAGAGATCAGTAAAACATATCTGGGACCCGAATTCAGGGCATCGTTAAACATAAGGGCTACTGACAATAGTTCTGTCAAGTTAAATTATAACCGGACCCGGCAGTATATCCACCTTCTGTCAAATACATTATCAATTTCTCCCTCTGATACCTGGAAACTATGTGATTATTACGTTGAACCTTTAATAGGTGATCAATATACTGCCGGTTTCTATAAAATGCTGTTCAGAAACAGAATTGAAACTTCAGCAGAAGTTTATTATAAAGTGATACGGAACATGTTCGACTTTAAGGGGGGGACCAAACTGATCATGATTGAAAATGTTGAAACGGATGTTTTACCTGTTAAGGGTAAAGCTTATGGACTTGAACTTACACTGAAGAAATCAGTTGGTAAAATCCGCTGGAGTGCCGGATATACATACTCCAGAACATTTCTGAAAAGTACAGGATCTTTCAGGGACGAGATCATTAACAACGGGAACTGGTTTCCGGCTAATTTCGACAGAACAAATGATCTGGTTTTCAGCTTAAACTATTTGATTTCCCGTAGGTTTAGCCTTTCGTCCAGCTATACATGGACCTCAGGCCGTCCTATCACCTATCCGGTTGCATCCTATTTTATGAATGATGTCCTTCTGCTGCAGTACTCTGAAAGAAATAAATACAGGATTCCAACTTACTCGAGACTTGACCTGTCCTTAATAATAAGAGGGAACCTGAAAGCCCACAAACTTGCCAATCCCCATTGGATATTTTCGGTTTATAATGTTCTTTCGCGACAGAATGTCTATAATATATATTTTACTAACAATAAGAAC
>CAZHRV010000065.1:0-4757 GCA_964535035.1 uncultured Rikenellaceae bacterium | reverse complement strand
AAAAATGACTATTATTTTAGTCGTATTTTATATGTATTTGATTTAGTAAGAATTAGAAGAGCTAAAAACGAATTATTTAATATTAAAAAAAGCCCTCTTGCGCCAAGGCCTCGGACGTCGTCCGACGTAGTGGACCTTTTCTGACGAAGTCGGAGGGCGGAGGTGGGTAGTACCGGATTCGATCAGTTTGTGGGTTGTACTGGATTCGAACCAGTGACCCCTACCCTGTCAAGGTAATGCTCTAAACCAACTGAGCTAACAACCCTTTTTATTTAACCATTATGCTCTTCCCTGTCATCCGCCAACCGGCGGACTAAACCTCCCGATAATTATCGGGATGAGCTAACGTCCCGGGGGATGACAAAAATAATAAAAACTGATAAATATCTTTTCTGCTTACGAGAAGTCAAATCCCGAAATATATGCGGGAGCATCATAAAAACGTTCCTTTTCCTCCCCGGTAAAGTTTATGAATTTCGTGTAAACCAGTCCCGGTTTTGCGTTGAGCATTCTGTTCAGGGCTCCCATCTTCACCCCCGTACGCATTTTATCATAAAGCTCGCTTCTGTCATCAAGCCATGTAAGTCCTGTATTAAATTCCTCGGCGGCACATGCCGATTCAAACAGATCAGCCAGGACAGGCTCTTTCCCTTTTTTGCAGTAAATAGCATCAAAAACAAGATACCTGAATTCACCCGGCTTGAACAGCCTCCTGAAATAAGGAGTTACCGGCAGAACCTTCATTAAAACCCATCCCCAGATACCCGGGATATCATAAACCTTGTATAATGTAGGAATAGCACAGACCCCTGCAATTATTTCTCCCTTCTCTTTCAGCACATAGTACCTGTCCCCATAAAAAGCATAATCTGTGGAAAATAATGAATAATCCCTGTAAAAATCCATCAGCAGATCATTCATCTTAGCTTTTTCAGCCTGCTCAAGTTTGGAAACACGTCTGTCGGATTTTGGAAAAAACCTGCTGAAAGCCACTGTAAGAAACGATCTTATATATTCATATTCTGCCTGATGGACAAGGTTTTTTGACCTTTCGTTCATGCTCTCAAGAAATGCATACATGATATGTTTGTCTTTTTCAAACACATCAGGCAGGTCAAGCAGATGCGGTTTACTAAAGATCTCCAGTGTCTTTTGCTTGAATGAATAATCAGACTCCGGTTTTATTATTGTTTTTTCCCGTTTACGCCATGTTATGTCTGACTGGTATGTTGACTGAAAAGCAAGGTATCGTATATAGGTAGACGGATAACGCAGGTGACCCTGTCCGGAAATACGAAAGCATGCACCGACTGTTCCTGTAATTTTGTTCTTTCTATAAAGCGATATAAATCTTATCTGGTTCCCGTATGCGCTAATGCGTGATTCAAAATTCTGCAGGGCAAACCTCATTCCGCCTTCCGAACCCTGAACAGCATGGTGCAATATGTTCAGTATTCCTTCGTTGGCATGGTCAGACACTTTTACTTCAAGCCCGTGGAAATCCAGTATGTTCTTTTCAAACATTTTATCAGTTTGTCGTTTTGGTATCGAGACTTCCGAATACTCTCCGGAGAAGCGGTGTAATCCTTGCAGATACCTCTTTACGTATCTTCAGCTCTTCTGTCTCAACTTTTGAGAACATTCCTGCAAGTGCTTTATTGGTAAGATAATCGTCAAGGTCGGTGTTTACAGGTTTAAGATTGGCCATCCGGCCGGCAATGGAATTTGCCATCGTGTTCCATTTTGATGTAAGTGTCTCCCAGGAGTTTTTTGTTGAAATATCACCAATGAGTTTTTTCTCTGTTGATGCCTGGATCTTTGGTTTGTAAAGATTATATAATTCGTTATAGGTTGTGTTTTTCAGATAACCTGTTGCTGCATTGTCTGCGCCGTTAAGAATGCCAAATGCATCCTGTATAGTCATTTGAGTAATACTGTTCACAAATATTGGAGCAACCTCCTTTGCTGCATCCTCTGCTGCCCTGTTTATCCTTAATACTACATCTTCAACAAGTTTATCCCCTCCCGGAATCCTGGAAATATTGTCCACAATAACCATTGCCTCATCAGGAAGAAGTATCTTAAGCGCCGCGTCGCCATAATACCCGTTTTCCAGTGAGAGTTTGCCTGCAGCATTTCCGGCTCCTGTCGAAAGAGCCTCTTTTAATCCGCTGACAACCTCAGCTTCAGTTAGGGGAAGCGGACCGCTGACTGATTTAAGCATGGTTATAAGTTCCGCGCAACCGGACGTAATAACCATCAGCGTAATCATAGTTATTGTTTTTACTTTCATCATAATTGAGTTATCTAAATAAGTTTAAGATTGGCCTACAAGGCAAAACAATTCTATGAAACAACAGGCAGCAGGGCTGTTGAAATCACCAGGTCCTCAGGATTTGTGATTTTTATATTCTCCCGGTTACCGTCAACAAGGTTGATTTTTACTCCTGTTCTTTCAAGCACTGTCGCATCATCGGTTAACTCACGCATGTATTCCTGAATATATGCTTTTTTTATCAGATCCGTGCTGAATACCTGGGGTGTCTGTACCAGTTTCACCTGAAGTCTGTTAATTGGTCTGTTCTCTTCGCCGGTGACCATCCTTAAAGTGTCTGAAGGCGATATTACAGGGATGGCATTGCCAAGTTTTTCAGCTGTTTCGAAGCATCTTTTTATTGTATCTACCGACACAAATGGTCTTACCCCGTCATGTATTGCCACTAGTCCGGGGCTATCGACAAATTTCAATCCGTTCCTTACTGAAAAAAACCGTGCCTTCCCGCCTTTCACCAGTGTATGGGGCACGCTGAATGAATATTTCTTCTGCAACTCGCCCCAGAACCTGAGCTGGTTTTCAGGAAGTACGGTTATTATTTCGATCGCATCGTCAAATGCCTTGAACCTTTCAAGAGTATGCATCAACACGGGCTTCCCCGCAAGCTCAAGGTATTGCTTTGGGATTCCGGTTTGCATCCGTTTGCCGCTCCCTCCGGCGACTATAACCGCATATAACTTCATACTATCTCCTCTGATATGTTACCCCCGGGGGTCATGTATATAAAAATCTTTTAATGCTTCTCTTCGGTGTTTTGACAAACTCTTCCGAATGGATCCTGTATTTATTTACAACCATATAGTCAGGAATTCGTTCGTTTACCAGTTTTCTTGTATCCTCGAGGATCTGTAAAAGATGTTCATCAGATATGCCGTCTTTTTTCATCGCCTCATAGTCGGGATATATTAATCCCACAAGTTTATTGTCTTCTGAGATCACCAGTGACTCGGCAATATAATCCATATTGTTTATTACAGCCTCAATCTCCTCAGGGAAGATATTCTTTCCGGAGGGTCCCAAAAGCATTGTTTTGCTTCTTCCCTTAATGAAAATATTGCCTTCCTTATCCATTATCCCCAGATCTCCGGTATGCATCCAGCCATTTTCGTCAATGATCTCCCTGGTGGCTTTTTCATTCTTGTAATACCCGGTCATTACATTTTCTCCCCGCAGGATTATCTCTCCGATCTCTTTTTGAGGATCAGAAGAATCTATTGTAATTTCCAGTGTATCAACAGGGCGGCCTGATGCTCCCGGTTTTGTTGTATCCCATGATGCATAGCTGATCAGCGGACCACATTCTGTCATTCCGTAACCAACCGTAAATCTAAACCCAATCTTTTTGAAGAATCTTTCTGCTTCAGGATTAAAGGCAGCACCGCCGATAACAATCTCATGAAATCTTCCTCCGAAAGTGATTGTCAGTTTTTCCCTTATTTTCTTGTGCAGGATCTTATTTATTCCGGGTATGGCCAGCATAAATCTCATAGCGGGTTTATTTATCACCGGAAGAAGTTGTTTTTTATAGATCTTCTCAATAACCAGTGGAACTGAAAGAATAAGTCTTGGTTTTATCTCACCAAAAGCCTGGATTATTACCTGTGGTGACGGTGTTTTGGAGAGAATAGTGATATGACATCCGTAAGTGAATGGGAACAGGAATTCAAAGGCACAGCCGTATGTATGTGCCAACGGCAGGAAGGAAACAAGCGGATCTCCCGGCTCAAGGGGCATGTTATTCTGTGCGAACCTTACATTAGCCGCAAGGCTGTTATGTGTTATCATGACCCCTTTTGAAAAGCCGGTGGTCCCTCCTGTATAACTTATAACAGCCAGTTTATCGTTGGTAATATCAGAAAACTTTATGTCATCAGGCTTAAGGTCCGGATAGGTTTCTGCATATTTTCCTTCGATGGTCTCAAAAGCTTTTTTGACCTTTTCATTTATGGAGGTAATCATCTTAAAGGTGTCCACAGAAAGAACCCCCGTTATTTCCGGCATCTTAGTATTGTCAAGCAATTCAAAGATCTTGTCATCCACAAAAAGAAGCTGTGCATCGGAATGATTTATCAGGTTTGTAAGGTCTTCGGGCTTGAAATCCGGAAGTATTGGAACCGTTACTGCTCCATAGGTCACCGTTGCAAGATATACAATGCACCAGTTTGCCGAGTTTCTGCCTACAAGAGCTATTTTATCCCCCTCTTTTATTCCTGTACCACTGAAGAATATATGTAACCTGAGTATCTGTTCGGCAATTTGCTTATATGTAAGCCCGGGTTCCTTAAAATTCGACAAAGCCTCTATTGACCAGTTTTGTCTGATGCTTTGTTCGATATATCCGATTAAACGTTCCTTGATCATAGGTTTTGTTTTTAAGTTAGTAATAGCAAAGTTACGTATTGGAAAATAATTACGACTGGTT
>CAZHRV010000064.1:0-6640 GCA_964535035.1 uncultured Rikenellaceae bacterium | reverse complement strand
CCTATACTAACCTGGTAATCACCCATTTTACGTCCTGCGATATAATAGTAATTATTTGCACCTGGAATCAGTTTCCCGTTGCAATACCACCTGTATTTGTACACAGAAGTATCCCTGATACTGCATGTAAGGTACCAGACTGTAGGCCCCTGTGCAGCCAGGGAAGGTTTGTCGGGGGCATGCTCGAAGAAGACATTTATAACATCAGATTCTGCAGTACAGCCGTTGAGATCAGCTTCAAGGGAATAGTCACCTTCTGTAAGAAAATCTTCGAGGGTTGATGATGTTCCACCCGGTACAGGGATACCATTACGGTACCATTGATAACTGTATTCCGGAACTACCTGGTCAGCATCAAGCCTTAAAGGTGTTTCGCCCATACACTCACCGGGCTGATAATTATCTGATTTGACCAAAGGTTTATAAGGCATTGGCTTGACGGTTACATTCACAGGTAATGTTCTGGAGGTACACCCGTAGGTGTTAGTAATTTCAAGCTGAAAAATTCCTTCAGTGCCGGTAGTATAGCTTGTGGCAGTAGCGTTAGGAATAAAACCATTCTCATTTCGCCAGTGATAAGTATAACCTGCGCTTGAAGATACGCTAAGCGTTACTGAACCTCCCTCGCAAAAAGTACTTGACCCACTGAGATTAACTGTTTCTGCTGCCGGAAGCTGATTGACAACAACATTGACTGAATTTGATGAGACTGCTGAGCAAAGGTTGGAATTAGTAACAACAAGGTTATATTCTCCGGGATTTTTCGCAACCATGCTGTATGAATCTGTTCCCACGGCACCACCGTTAAGTTTCCACTGGTATGTATATCCTGCTGTATTGGTTACGCTAAGAATCACTGAGTCGCCCTGACAGAATTCCAGGTCTCCGTCAGCAGATATCAATGGCGCCACAGGAGCATCAATAGAAGTCACGGTAACCATGGATGATGTATCCCTGCAATCACCGACAGGATTAATAACCTCGACATTGTAATTTCCAGATAGCCGGGCGACATATTTGCTGTTATCACCTCCCGTGATACTTGTTCCTCCGGCCATCCAGTTATAAGTGTAACTATTGTTATGTGGTACGGAAAGAGTTACACTGTCACCTTTACAGAAAGTAAGAAGTGCATCGGCAGAGATCAGTGTTACAGGATAACTCGATACAGTAACTGTTTTTGTAATAAGATCCACACAACCGTTATCGGCTGTAGCAACCAGGTCGACCTCATAATCTCCTGAATTAATATAACCATGTGTTCCTGGTTCCTCGAGTGTTGAAGGTTCACTGTCGTCACCAAAGTTCCAGAGCCAGCTTAGAATTGTTGTTCCGTTGGCATTTGTGTTGTTTATGAATGTTGTAGGTGTCCCCTGGCAGGTAATATCGGCTGTAAAATCTGCATCAGGGACAGCTTTTACCATGACATCATACTCCTGGTAAGCGCTGTCGCCTGATTCAGAATATGCCCACAAACCTGCAGTAAATGTTCCGGCATTGGCATACAGGTGTTTCAGTTTCTGGAGATTGCTTGAGTATCCGTCACCGAAATTCCATTTCCATCCTGTGATTGCCTCGGTTGATACTGACAGGTCAGTAAATTCAGTTGAGTCGCCCCGGCATATTGTGGTGAATGAAAAATCTGCATCTATAAGGCTTACCGTAAATGAATCTTCCGGAGCCCACGGGCCCCCGGTATTTGCAGGGTCAACTGCCTGAACACTCCAGTAATATTTTCCTACAGGGAGGTCACATAGTTTCCAGCTGTCATTTAAATAGGCATTACCCGGCTGGACAACATACCTGTAGCCTGTGCTAAGATCCGACATCGGTGACATTATATTAACATTGTCGGGTTGAGTTCCTACCCGTATATTATATGTGCATGCAGGGCAGCTTGTTAATTTATCCCATTTCAATATTATATCAAGCTGATCCTGATCGAAATGTGTATTGGCTGGAGCTGTATTAATTCGTCCGTCAGAGCCCCAATTATCAAAATATTGGTTATAGATCCCACCAGGATTCTTTACAACAAAGTCCAGCCCGTTTTTGTTATCGAGATTAACCGCAGTGAATGGCAAATCGACTATATATGAAGCCCCCAGGTCTGTTATGGTTTCATTTAGGGTACAATTGTTATTAAGATATAACCTTACTTTATTATCAGGAGTACCGTATGTATTGACTGAGTAAATATCGAGATCACCATCATAATCATAATCTGCCCAAAAATTTGACATTGTTCCGGAACTTCTGACAGGCAGATTAGCATCAGTAAAATTCATATCATTATTCAGCAGTACTCTGGCATATTTATCATTGGTAACAGTGATCCCTGCCATATATATATCGAGCTCTCCGTTGAGATCGAAATCACCTGTATAGATTTGATATTCCAGATTGTTTCTGTAAAGCTCATTGTTGAGTATCAGGTTTTCCGAAAAACTGAAATTCCCGTTATTGATATATAAATATGTATTGGCAACGCCCAGCGAATCTAATCCATAAATAATGATGTCAACATCCAGATCATTATCGAAATCACCTGAAACCGCTCCTGTTTTTTCAAAACCACGTATTGAGTGGTAGATCTTTTGAAAATTTCCGTCTCCCAGGTTTTTCAAAATATAAGTAACTGGTTTGTTGTTTATGCCGAGATTCAGTGTTTTCCCGGATGTGATAAGATCCTGTCGTCCGTCGTTATTTAAATCAACCCATAAGGCATACTCAAAACTCACGTCCTTAACAAGGGCACTGTCAATTATTTCATAACTGAAAGGATTGTTATATTCAATAAGTGCAATGGTTGAATCCAATAAACCATCGACCGGATAATCTCCTGAAATCGTTAAATCCATTAAATTGTCATTGTTATAATCATTGGGAGTTATAGTATAGATATAATAGCATCCGTTTTCAAAGATTGTACGGTAATTGGCCTGACTGAAAGATGTAAGTGTATTTTCAACAATTAATAATGAATTACTGTAATTGAGGACCATATCCAGGTCATTATCATGGTCACAGTCGAAATAAATCGCAGGAGAAGTTGACATATCAGTTTCGGTGTACTGGACATCGGTAAACCGGTTTTTGATTTCAAAGGTAGCTTCGTCAGAGAACAGTGAAGCTCCAAGAGCATTATCGATTGCCTGAACTCCCCAGTAATATGTTCCAACCGGCAGGTTCTTTATTATCCAGGCCGTATCCTGTATATATCCCTGCCTGGAAATTCTGCGAAATCCTGTTGAGATGTCGGCAATTGGAGATACAATATCTATACCTTCGCTTGAAGTACCCACATAAATATTATAGGTAAGTGCTTTTTGTTCCGTGTTATAATCTGTTGACGGGTCCCATTTAAGGATTACGCTTGTACCTTCGATTAAGGCTTCAAGGTTTTGCGGCTTTGAAGGCTTTGAGTTTGCTACAGCGGTTGTGTTATCTGCAATATAAGTGCGTCCTTTCCAGTCTTCGTCCATTCCGTTTGTAACGAAATCCAGTTTATTATCACCATTGTAATCACCAAATTGTATGAAGCTTCTCGAGACATAGTCTGAAGTAAAAGCCATTGGGATGAGCGAGTCGGTACTGTTATTCTCAAAAATATACCTGGTTTTCAACACTTCTGATGCCTTATATCCTGATATAAATGCATCAAGGTCACCGTCATTATCGACATCCCCGAATGCAGAGCTTCCATACCGGGCACCTGGTACTTTCATATTGGACTGAGTAAAGCTCGTTCCTGCGTTATTCAGGTAAATAAATCCCCTGGGGATTGAATTATTCAAACCACCGAGAATAAGATCAGGATAGCCGTCGTTATTAAAATCGCCCCAGTCAAACTGACTGAAATCCAGGTTAATAAAAATATCGTTTGTAACCTGGAAGGAGCCTCCCGTATTCTTCCAGAGCCGTGTATATTTATTTATGTTAACATCTCTTCCGGAAATGAAAATATCAAGATCCATATCAAGATCATAATCAACAAATGCCACTTTCCCGACAATAACACCGGGTAATCCTGCATTAACATTTATAAAAACGCCGTTATCATTTTTATATAGATCTGTCCTGATCAGCCCTGATGCATCTTGTCCGGCGATCAGAACATCATAATCACCGTCGTTATCGTAATCGCCCCAGTCCACCGAAGCGTCGGTCACAACTGTAAATCCCGTGTATTTATTATAATAATTAAGTGAAACATCAAAAGTATCGATCCCGGCTGTTTTCCCGTCAGCATCACCTGCATACAGGAGATCGGGATAACCGTCGTTATTAAAATCACTCCATTTCTGGTCGCCGTCTTCAGTAGCCCGGATATCTCTGTTGAATGTAATGATCCCAATGTTGTTTAAGTATAATTTGCCACGTCCTGTATCTATATCCAGGCTATCGCCGGAAACAGACAGATCAAGATCCCCATCAATATCAATATCGACCCAGTTCACACCTGAATTATGTGTCCCGACCAAAACAACAGGTGATTTTACAAATTGCGCAGATGCTTCAGGGAAAACCA
Source organism: uncultured Rikenellaceae bacterium (assembly GCA_964535035.1). Taxonomy (GTDB): domain Bacteria; phylum Bacteroidota; class Bacteroidia; order Bacteroidales; family VadinHA17; genus LD21. The sequence goes on along the minus strand of CAZHRV010000064.1, from coordinate 2,109 downwards.
GAAGCAGCATGAGCAGCGGGACCGATAAAATTTTGATATATCCTGAAATATTTCCCAATTTGTTAGATGCTAAACTATTTTAACAATAGATTGATTTTTCTCTATTTTTATTTTTTCACGGAAAAATAGGTTAAGACTGAAGCTATGCAAATACCTCCTGTGTATATCCACCATGGGACTCGGGATTTAAGACGCTTTACCCCTTCCTGATCATAAATCCTCATTGTAACTTTAACATCTGAAGGCTTAATATTTTCGGGAATCGATATCATCTGGGTGAATGAACCATCAGGATTAGCCATAACAGCTCCTATCATTCTGCCTTTATCATAACTTAAGTTAACATCACCCAGTGAATATGGTGAAGGAATATTGCCATGACGATCCTTAAGCCTTAAATACAGATTGTAAACTTTTTCTCCAGCAATGGTTGTATCTGCGCGCACAATCTTTTTTACAAATCGCTGTGGTCTTACTTTTACCTTAATATATTTCTGTACCTGAGTTTCTCTTCTGATGGTTTTGGATTGATCAGTATCAATTGCAGTAATGTTGAATATGTAAGTCCCTTCTTTTGTAATTTTTTCTACAATTGTAGTATACAAACCGTCTCCGGCAATTTCATCCCCGAAGGTACCGTTGTCATAGAATTGTAAATTATTAATTTTATTTCTTCGGCTGAGAATACCCTTGTTTTCCATTTCAATCAGCTTTGCTTTCAATGAATTTTGTGATATATTGTCCAGCAGGCTGTTGGTATTTATCTTAAGTAATTCCTTTTTCTGTTTCTCATTCAGATTATCCCGGACTGCCAGTTCATTAGTAACTTTTGTTAGATTTTCCAGCTCGGTCTTTTTTAATTCGTTAAGCTGATTTATTGTTACATGTTTATGTGCCATGACATTACCCAGCCCTTCCGCAGGCATGGACCCATTGATTAAAACCTTGTCCAGATCAGTGAGACGTTTGTTATCTTCTAATATTTCAAGAAAGATTTTCATTTTATCCCCTGTATAGTACCAGTCCCTGTCAAACCATGTTTTAAACCGGAGTTTGCTTGATTTGTTGAAAACCAGATACTGGAATTTCTCTGATTCAGTATTAATGCCGGATCCGTCCAGTTCCAGACTCCATGGATTTGTTCCCACAATTCCCGGACGGTTGAGATAGTTATCTGCTACTGTTATAATAGTATAATTATTTCGATGAATAAAAGTAACATCAGGATTATTGACAGGCAATTCAGTCCCATCAGAAGCTTTGATTTTAACCCGGAGGTAATCCGGTTGCGATGTTACCCAGGTGATGAAGAAAGTTAATCGTGTTTCAAGACCAGATACTGGAACATCAAATTGTCCAACTGCATTCTTATTAATAATGCCCATCGGATCTGCAGTATAATCTATATCAAGACCGTCGTCAAGCACATGTGAATACGCTATATCAAGAGCATGGCCGGCATCCCATGCACTTGCCGGGGTAACACTTGGATCAAGTACAACTTTTATATTTGGATCTGAATTACTTGTTACATCATAAAATTCCCCTCCTGTTTTTGTAGCAATATCTGATAATAAAACAGGATTCACTTCCCCTGCCTGTCCAAATGCAATTGTGTACACTTTTATTTTTTTCGTAATTAACTGATTCATTAAATCAATGTAGATGCTGTTACTCGTTATATTTGATAAACTCGGGCAATTATGTGCACCATCACTTAACAGTATAATTGCTTTATTCTCATTTAAATCAACTGTCTGGAACATTTTTCTTGCAGAATCGAGACCGGCAAGTAAAGGTGTTCCTCCCCCTGGTGTTAATCCATTTATCACAGGTTCTATTTCAGAGGAATAAATAAACGAAGTGATTATATTATCTGTCGGATAATTTATATATGCCCGGCATGGTTCCACAGATGATGGATGTTTAAAACTGGCTAAGCCGTAATGAGCATCTGAAGAATTTGAATATAATATTTCAGCAAAAGCTTTAAGCGCCGTTTTGGCATAAGTGATCCTCCATTGTTCTTCCGGCATATTATAATCACCATTAAAATCCCTTTTCATACTTCCTGATATGTCCATTACACAAACAACCTCCGGGGGACAA
>CAZHRV010000063.1:0-2882 GCA_964535035.1 uncultured Rikenellaceae bacterium | reverse complement strand
CCGAATGATAAAAGCCGTATGTATTCAGGATCCTTCCGGAATGGTAAAATGGTGTATGGACGTTTAGCTCCTGGTGAAGAGAACTCAGGTAAACTTGTTAATATGGTAAGGGAAAAAGCAAAAAATATTGCGAAGGAAAATGGTATTGAGACTATTATCCTTGACGGTCCCCCCGGCATTGGCTGCCCGGTTATATCAACAATTACAGGGGTCGATAAAGTCATAATTGTAACAGAACCTACTATTTCCGGCCTTCATGATCTACAGAGGGCAACAGGTATTGTTACTCAATCAGGCCGCAAACCATCAATAATCATAAATAAATGGGATCTGAATCCTTCACTGACAGTGCAGATAAAGAAATGGTGTGCTGATAACAATTTTCAGGTAGAAGGAATTTTACAATTCGAACCTGAAATGGTTGAATCGATGGTAAAAGGTAAAAGTATTATCGAACATAATCCTGATAATAAAGTTAATAAAGAAATAAAAAGAATCTGGAATAATATATTAAATAATAAGCTATGAATAAAGATAAATTATTTGAAAAGCTTCCCATGGAGGGAGTTAAGAACATAATTGTTGTTGCATCAGGAAAAGGCGGAGTAGGAAAATCAACTGTTGCTGCCAACCTTGCCATTGCATTGGCAAGAAATGGTTTAAATACTGCACTTGTGGATGCTGACATCTTCGGACCATCAATTCCCAAGATGTTTGGTATTGAAGATGTAAAACCAGATATATCAGCATTAGGAGATAAAGAGATATTCTTTCCCATCAAAAAATATGGAGTAAGTATTATTTCAATAGGTTTCTTTATTGCTAACAATCAGTCGCTTATATGGCGCGGCCCATTGGCAGGAAAAGCAATCACACAACTTTTTGAGGATACCCAGTGGGGCGAAATTGACTATATGATTATCGATTTTCCGCCGGGAACAAGTGATATACAACTTACAACAACCCAGAAACTTAATCTGACAGGTGCACTTATAGTAACGACCCCCCAGGGATTATCCTTAAATGATGCACGCAAGGCAGCTTCAATGTTCACAAACCCCGATTTAAAGACACCCATCCTTGGTATAATCGAAAACATGTCGTGGTTTACACCCGAGAAACACCCGGATGAAATATATTATATATTTGGCAAAGGGGGCGGACTAAAAATGGCAAAAGAATTTGATACAGTATTACTAGGCCAGATACCCTTTGTTCTGGAGGTAGGAGAAGCAGCCGAAAAAGGTCTCAGCATCTTCAGTCAGAAGAATAAAACTGTCGTCAGTGCATTTGAACAAATTGCTGAACAGATAATCTCTAAAACATAGATAAGAAACCTGGTTGCTTAACAATAGTACTACTTTTTACCCTTTTCAAGGTCTGCAATACGTTTCTCGATGTCCTGCTGAGTCTGTTTAAGCGAATCAGCTTCTGATTTAAGAAGCTTGATCTCATCTTCCTTACTCATAGGCGACATCCCGGGATTACCAGGGGCAAATCCCTGATAGGGAGCATTATAACCCCATCCTCTGCCGAATCCCCTGCCGCGTCCCATTCCTCTGCCAAATCCGAATCCCATTCCCATTCCTCTTCCAGGACCTTTCGTATATCCTGGTGAATCAAATCCGTAACACAATCCGAATGCTCTGCCGGTTCCGGGACCCTGTCCCGATGGTCCGGTACGATCTCCTTTAGGCATAATTTTTATTATTTAGTTTAACATATGATTAATACTTGATGCTAATTTATACTACAAAGATACAAAATAAAATGAACATATGTTCACTTCATTGTTATTTTTTAAAAAAAAATTTAGAATTCGAACCTGTCTCCTGTTCTGACCTGTTTGGATTTGAAGGTCTCATGAAATGCTGTCAATGCAGGAAGGTCAGTACAATGGGAAGGCAGGATATGTTTTATCCCACTCTCTTTTAAATATTTAATAGTCTCTTTTGTCTGAAGGTCAATCTCTTTTAGATGAAAGCCACCCATTATTCCCAAAAGTGTATCCAAACCTGTAATCTTTTTCGCATGTTTAAGGGTATTAACAACTCCGGCATGTCCGCATCCTGTCACCACAAATAATCCTTCCGGCAAAATCATGGCAAGGGCACTGTCGTCCATGACAAAATCGGGGTTTCCGTCTTCAAAGACAAATGTGGTATTTTTCGATTCAAAATGGGTAAGCCTGGGAATCTCTCCAAGAAAGAATATCTTTTCTGATATTTTATAAGGTCCTGCAGAGGTGATTAAATTAAATGATGATGACAATTCTTCCTTTGAATTTTTCAATCCTATATATGTATGATCTTGCTTGCGATACCGTTTGATAAAACATCCCGGATGACACAGGAGGCTCATACCGGAAAGATATTCCAGTCCGTTACCGTGATCAAAATGACCATGACTTAATACTATCATGTCGATATTTTCCAAACTGATATGCATCGTTTTTGCATTCTTAATGAACATGTCGCTTTGGCCAGTATCAAATAGTATTCGTTGGCCATTATACTCAATAAGATATGACAGTCCATGTTCTGCCATGGTAAAGGATCCCGCACTATTATCTGTCAGTACTGATATTTGCATAGGAATTTTTATTCAAATTTAATTTAATAAATTTTTAAGTGAACAAATGTTCGTTTAAATTTGCCAATTAATTAAAATAAATCTATGGAAAACTGGAGCAAAATAAAACCAAAACTCAATCTGGTGATTGACACCTTGATGTTTTTAGCGCTTATGTCTGTTGCAGGCCTTGGATTCCTTATGAAGTTTGTACTTCTGCCAGGCTATAAAATAAATGAAATATATGGGACAAATACAGAATTATTCTTCTGGGGCCTTGATCGTCATCAATGGGGGGCAATTCATTTATA
>CAZHRV010000062.1:0-8196 GCA_964535035.1 uncultured Rikenellaceae bacterium | reverse complement strand
ATCGACAGCCTCCTGCTGGCCACAGCATTCAAATAAAACATCCAGGCCTGAAGGTTCATTTTTTAATATGCCTTTAACAATATCTGAAGTGTCAGGATTACCAGTCCATGTGGCTCCCATTTCTGAAGCCAGTGCAAGACGTGCGTCCAGTTTATCAGTCATATAGATCTTTTCACATCCTGATGCTCTGGCAGAGAGCATAACACTTAACCCGATGGGGCCTGAACCAAGGATCCCAGACTTTATTCCTTTAACAGATTTTGCGAGGTAAACTGCATACATTCCTATAGCGAGAGGTTCAGAAAGAGCAGCCTGGTCATAAGTCATTTTATTATGAATAGGAATACAGCTTTTCTCGGGCATAACAATGAATTCGGAAAAACATCCTTCTGCCTGACCAGGGCATCCAAGGAATTTCAGATTTTTGCAGGTATGGAACCTCTTTTGTCTGCACTGTTCGCAATCATAACAAGGCATAGCAGGGTCTATTGCAATCCTGTCTCCCGGCTTAAGTCGTTTTACGGCAGAACCGGTCTTCTCAATAATCCCTGCACCTTCATGACCGATGGTAAATGGATATTGAACCATCTGGCTGCCAATCTTTCCTTCGCGGTAATAGTGGATATCTGATCCACATATTCCCACCGATTTCAACCTGACGAGAACTTCGTCAGGTTTTATTAATTCAGGAACAGGCTTTTCAATTATCTCAAGCTGTCTTATCCCGGTCAACACCATTGCTTTCATGGCAACTGTCTATATTATTATTTAAATAACAACGGTACAAATTCATAATTGTATTTTTTGCCCGGAATTATCTGAACCGTGTCGGCATCCGGGGCTATTACCCTGAAGATGACACTCCTGTCAGGAAGAATCCGTGGGGAAAGGCGCCCTTGTGACATTCGTAACTGCAGGTTTCGATTCCGTTAGCATTTGCGCTTGAGAATCAGAAATTCCTGCTGCAAACATAACAAGGGTCAGCAGGAAGGAGTGTTTAAAGAAGTTGGTAATTGTCCTCATCAGTTAATTATTTATCAAGTTGAATCTTAGTTTATGTATCTTAAGACAATGTTTATCTCATATAATAAATATGAGTGATAATAATACAACTACACAGAACCTCACTGAATTCTCATATTCCATGAATACTCCGGTGAGGTCGATTATGACTAAATATTCTTATACGACTAAGCCCGGGTAATCACTTTTATGTTATTTAACGGGTATCTGAAGCTGTGTTAACGAATGAGCAGGAAAACTGTAACGAATGGTATTCCCCTTGAACTTAATATCCTTTGTTACTATACCTATCTCCTCCTTCGTCTTAGTATTGGTTGAATTAATAGTTTCTCCGTTAATCTCATTAACTTTAGCGCTTCCTGTAAAATCACCAGTCTGTAAAACTATATCCGTGGGGATAGCATTTGTCTCATGTCTGTTGACTACATTCACCACCACTACTTTAGCCGATTCGTTCAATGTAGCAGTTACGTCAAGATAAGGTATGTCCTTGAATATTTCATTACTATAATTTTCGCTGCCGGTAAATACATCGAGGGATGTGCCATGGCAGTTATGAGAATAAAGATAGAACGGATAAAAGAGTGTATTCTTGTAATCACCGTCGGGTGAGTTACCTGCAAGGCTTGTGATCATAGTGATATTTGCCATCTTGACTATATCAGCATGACGGATAAAAGAGTTCAGATGTTGAGCAAGCATCAGTGACCCTGTAAGACTATTCCCGCGTGCACCGTATTCATCAAATGAGATATATATCGGTCTGTTTGATCCTGATTTCAACATTGCCTTCTCTATCAGTCTCTGTACCATTTCTATCTTTTGATCAATCTCAAGACCTAAAGACATTGTGTTAGAGAAGCTCTGGTCCTCTCTTCTTGGTAGTGCCTGGGTCGCATATCTATGGACAGAAATATAATCAATAAAACCTGCCATACGATCGAGCACATAATCATTCCAGTCAATCCAGCCATCATCTTTTTTGTAATCTGCGGTTACCCCCGGGTAATTTGAAGCGCCTGAAGCAATAAGCTTGACATCTTTGTCGACCCACTGCATCAGCTTGGCTGCCTCGATGGCAAACTTAACATAATCCTCTTTATTTTTATAACCCATCTGCCAGGGTCCGTCAATCTCGTTTCCAAGGGCCCAGTACTTAATTTTGTAAGGCTCTTCATTACCATACTTCCGCCTGAGGTCAGAATAGTATGTTCCCTTGGGAAAGTTGCAGTATTCAACCCAGTGTCTTGCATCGTCGAGAGTGCCGGTCCCGGCGTTGATACAAACGAAATTTTCTGCCCCTATCAGCTTACAGAATTTCACATATTCATCTGTTCCCATCTGGTTGCTTTCGATTGAATGCCAGGCAAGTTCCTGCTTTGCCGGACGCTGGTCTTTCGGGCCAATACCATCCTCCCAGTTATAGCCTGAAGCAACATTTCCACCCGGCCATCTTACTACCGGTATGTTCAGCTCTTTCATAAGATCGATAAAATCTTGTCTGAAGCCGTTCTCATCAGTAAATTTGGAATTAGGATCATAAATGCCGCGATAAGCAACCATAGATTCAAGAAAAGCACCATAAATGTTGGGATCGATTGCCCCAATTTTGCGGTCAAGGTCAATTTTAATTACAGCTGGTTGCTGTGCAAATAGACTCCCGGAGATCAAACCGGATAAAATCATGCAAATAAAAATAGTTTTTAGTTTTTTCATAATTGTTAATAATAAATTTTTAATGTGTCAGGATACTAAATAGTATTATTAAATCATTGAACGTTGTTTTATTCATATTTTTAATCCAACAAATAGTCTTTCCAAATACATATTTTAAACAGGTAGCTAAAATTAAGCAAAATTAGTTATTATTAGAACTATATTTTACGAAAAGGAAGAAACCTTTACCATAAGAGATTTATAGCCTCAATATAGTAGTTTTCACCAACAAGCATCATGGTTTAAAACCGTTCCAATAGAGTACATTAGGATTAATATTTATATTACTTCCGGTCCACGTGTAGATAAAGGCATAATCATTTTGTGCATATTCCCAATTGTTCTCCAGACAGATGTAGAATCACTGCCATATAAATCGCGGCCATTCACCCATATTATGTTTGGCTTGTCTTTGTACCTTTCAGCAAGCCATTCGGAATATATTCCAGACTGCTCTTCAGATACATGTCTGTCTCTGACATTTGAACCCCAGACAGGAACTAAAGCCGTATATAATCCATTTTCTCGCGCAAGATCTATCAGATAATCTACATGGTCCCAGAAATCATACCGGACAGGGTCATTGAATGAGTTTCCATTTGTAGTAAGAGGCCGGGAAACATCTTGACAAATCAATGCTGAATCACCATAAATATTTACCTCCTTCATTATATCATGTATAACCATTACCTGTCTGGCATGATAAAAAAGTCAAGAAGAAGGTAATGGGAACCAATAGTCTCATTTCTAATGCAATCAGGAATTCAAGTATCATCACCTCCCGGATTAAATATTAACACTGAGGACTGTAACTTTAATTCGAAAAAAATATAAGAAGTGATTATTACCCGCTCTGATTCCCTCATTTAAGCTGGATAACTATAACACCGTTTGCCCCTTCCATGCCATACACTGAAGCTGACGGCCCCTTTAGCACCTCAATTGATTTCACCATTGCCGGATCGATTCCGCTGATCGATCTTACTATAGTTCCATTGACAACAAATAACACAGATGTATTCCCCATTGACTGAACTCCTCTTACGGTAACATTACTGCCGTTTACCATAACACCGGGAAGAGTCCGGATCATCTCATAAATATCGGAAAACGATGTATATTCTTTACCGCTGACATCCGATTTAGTGCCAGGTTTTGTCGTGTCTTTTTTTTTGGAAACACCGTAACCGACGTTAACAACCTCTTGTCCTGAATCCTTCGACTCAGGACCAGTTTGAGGAAGATACTTGTCAAGTTTGAAATTTACAACTGTTCTTCCATTAATAGGTTCTTCATTTGCTCCTGTGATAGTTGTGAAAACACCTATCTGCAAGGCCGATGGTTTAATTTTAATTTTATAATGTCCTTTACTATCAGTTTTCTGCGTGGTGATTTTTTCATCAACCATTATAAGAGCCCCGGAAACCGGGCTGTTGTAAAAGTCGGTTACTATCCCGGTTATGATAATTTTTTTATGGCTTTTCTGGGCAGAAATATCAAAAAACCCAATAATAGATAAAAGTAATAGTAAGAATAATCTGGTTTTCATTTTAATGATTTTTTAGATCATAAAAATAAGCTTTTTATTTCACTCCGAAGTCAGAAGAAATTTTAAAGTCACCATAATATAATAGATTGTTCAGCCTGCACTGTACAAACTGCAACAATAATTTCAATGTCATTTATTTCGCCTTTTAGAACAGAATTAGTACTTTCACTTCAAAATTTCGTTGCTATGAAAAAATATCTCATTTCATTATTTGTCCTGTTTTCAGGCTATACAGGTGCTCAGATTACCTCAGCAAAGTATCCGGATCCGGTTACATTTACAACACAACAGGACCATCAAAACATGATGGACCGGCTTGGAATAAAAAGCTTAAGGCCTGGTCCCAGCGGGAATGAATCTGCTCCTAATCACGCCAACTACGATGAGTCAAAAGCAAATCCATACCCGCAGCTCCCTGATGTACTCACCCTTAAGAACGGCAAAAAGGTCACTACTCCTGAACTTTGGTGGAATCAGCGGAGACCTGAAATCGTCGAAGATATGGAACGTGAAGTTTACGGACGCCTGCCAAAAAATATTCCGTCTGTAACATGGAAGGTTGAAATCGAAGAGAAAGAGTTTGTGGGTATGACTCCTGTTATTGCAAAGCAACTTGTGGGACATGTTGATAATTCGGAATACCCCCTGATAAGTGTCAATATAAAAATGACCGTTGTTACACCGGCCAATGCAAATGGTCCGGTTCCTGTACTGATGATGTTTGGATTTTCAGCGCTCCCTGCACCTGTTCAACCTGATCCTGATGACCTGAGCAAGCTGAATACAGCACTTCGCGAAATACTTTCACGCGATCCGGAAATAAAGGCGATACTCAACAAATACCCTGCTTACACTCCCATGGTGCGTGCCACACAACAGTTCCCGTTTGGCTTTGGCGGACAGGGTGGTGAAGTTCCCTCAAATCAGCAACTGCTCCGGGCAGGATGGGGATACGCGATGATTGATCCTTCCAGCATTCAGGCAGATAACGGTACTGGTCTTACCCGTGGAATTATCGGTCTGGCCAACAAAGGTCAGCCCCGGAAGCCTGACGACTGGGGCTCGCTTCGTGCTTGGGCATGGGGTGCAGCGCGTGGTCTGGACTATCTTGAGACCGATCCCGCAGTTGATTCAAAGCATGTGGGCATCGAAGGAGTTTCCCGTTATGGAAAGGCAGCATTGGTTACTATGGCCTTTGAGCCGCGTTTTGCTATGGTTTTGGTCGGATCCTCAGGCAAGGGCGGGGCAACCTTGCATCGCCGGGTTTTTGGTGAGGCTGTCGAAAGCCTTACTGGTTCGGGAGAGTACCACTGGATGGCAGGTAATTATTTGAAGTACGGTACTTCCGAAGCATCATTCGGAAGTATGAATGCCGGCCAACTTCCGGTAGATTCGCATGAGTTGATCGCTATGTGCGCTCCACGGCTGACTTTTATTAGCTATGGCATTCCCGAAAAGGGTGATGCAAAATGGCTCGACCACCAGGGAAGTTATATGGCCGCAATAGCCGCAGGACCAGTCTTTAAACTTCTTGGTGCAAAGGATCTTGGTGTTTCCAATGATTATATGAAAGAGAAGATGCCTGCTGTTAACGTGGATATGCTCGATGGCGAATTGGCCTGGCGACAACACGATGGAGGTCATACGGATACGCCAAACATCAGTCACTTTATCACCTGGGCAAAAAATAAGTTTAAGCTATAATTATAAACATCTTAAACGAATTCTAATGATTAAGGAAAGAACCCTGATTCAAATATTTTTCTTATTTATTTTGATAAAGAAATGGTTTTGACTTGTATGTTGAATAATCCATCTGCCAAATTAATATGTCCGCAACAAGTAATTGACAGCCTTAGTGAAAATGAGACTATCTATAATAAAATAAAGGAACGTATAAAAGAACAAAATTTATCAAATGCTATAAGATTTTCAAGAATACGAGCATATTTTTTGAAAATGTTTGGTATTTAATGAAAAATATATATAATTTTAGCGTATTATTTTATTACCGGGTTTTAAACAGGCTAATTATTGATTCTTTATAAACCCTTAAAATACTAACCTTCAAATATACTAACTCTCAAATCTTTGCCTATGGAATATAATTAACCTGCCTGAATTCAATTTAATCGATCTATTAATTTTATTTAATTCAATTAGTTAAAATTATTAACTAAAGGGATGTATTTTTTTAGTATGTAAAATTCTTTAAATAACTTAAATCTACATTATGAAAAAAATCAGTTCTCTACAAAGGGAGGATTTAAAATCTCGCTTGAAGATCCTAAACAGGTTCTGGACTCTGATGGGCTTTATTGTAGTTTTGGGTTTCTTCCAGAGTAATGTAAGCGCGCAGGATTCCTACGTCGCTGATCCGGGTACAATAGCGGTTGTCAGCGATAACGGAAATACTGACTTAAGCGCTATTCAGGATCAAAGGAGGATAACCGGAACAGTACGAGGCTCAGATGGCGAACCTCTGGCCGGCGCCACGGTGCAGATAGCAGGAACGACATTAGGTACGCTGACAGATGCGGACGGTAAGTTCAACATCACTGTACCCGACGAGAATGCCGTTCTTTCGATATCATTTATCGGATATATATCGCAACAGGTACCGTTAGCCGGTAAAACTACAATTGAAGTGACTCTTGAACCTACACTTGAAAGTCTTGAAGAAGTAATAGTTGTTGGTTACGGTACTCAGAAAAGGACAACAATTACAGGAGCTGTAAGCGCTGTTAAAGGCGATGTGGTTTCAAAAGTCCCGGTAGCAAATATTACGAACGCATTGGCAGGTCAGATTGCCGGTGTGATTACAAGGCAAAACGGAGGACAGCCCGGTCAGGATAACTCTGAAATCCATATCAGGGGTATTGCTACTACCGGTTCGGGTGTTCCCCTTATTGTTGTTGACGGTATAGTAAGAAGCAGGTCCGAGAGGATTGGCAATACCGACCGATATAGACTTGTAAGTAATCTGGATCAGATTGATCCTTCAACTATTGAATCAGTTACTATACTTAAAGATGCCGCTGCAGTTGCACCATACGGGATGGGAGGTGCAAATGGTGTTATACTTATCACCACAAAATCAGGGGCAGCAGGCTTGCCGACGCTGACATTCAATACTTATTATGGCTGGCAGACACCTACATATTATCCAGATTTACTGGATGCGGTGGATTATATGAAACTTCGTAATGAGGCAGTCATCAACGTGGACCCAAGTTCCCCATTACAATTTTCTGAAGCTGATATTAATAGCTATGCGAGCCTGCATGCCGGCGATCCGGATAAATACCCCGACAGTAATACCAAAGATCTGGTCAATTTCAACATTCCGATCCAGAAGCACGATTTTCAGATATCCGGAGGTTCCGAGAAAATGAAATACTTTGCGGGTATCGGTTACTTTGGTCAGGCTGGCCTGTTTGATAAGGTTAATTATAAGAGGTATAACTTTAATTTAAACCTTGATGCAAAAGTCACTAACACCACAACCGTTGCAGCTTCTTTCATCGGATCTTATGAAAGAAGGAACGACCTTGATGTTGCATCATCGGCAAACCAGCTTTTCAGGAACAGTTACAAGTTCATACCAACAGAAGCAATCTGGTATTCAAACGGCCTGTGGGGCCAGTTTGCCGGTAACTCACCCGTTGCAGTGCTCAAAGGCAACGGTTACGAATTTGACGACAATAATACTATCCTTACCTCATTGTCTGTTGAACAGCAACTTCCTTTTATTAAAGGCTTAAGCGTTAAAGGAGTATTCAGCTATGATGCAAGATTGTTGTATACTAAAGGATGGCACACACCTTTCTATTATTATGTTATCGATGACATTAATGCCACTCCGCGTACCTGGTCGAGATCAATATCCACACAGGAAGGTAACGTTC
>CAZHRV010000061.1:0-2106 GCA_964535035.1 uncultured Rikenellaceae bacterium | reverse complement strand
TCACAAATCCGGATATTCAATTCATCTGATCCTGTATCAACAACCACGTAGCTGGAGGCATTCATCTTTAATTTTTCATAAGTTGCCGGATCACAACCATCAGAAAGACATGCTTTCAGTCCTTTGGAATGCAGATCTTTGTATCTTTTTTTGTCAACTTCAACAATTACTGAAGCTTTTCCGTGAATATTCAATCTCCTTGCAAGCAGAACACCCTTGCTGCTGCCACCTATTATAATTGTTCTTTCACGAGGCAGCCTGTCCTGCAGGTTTATTGAATTATATAGTACCGGCCCAAGAAAGCAGGTGGCGAGAGCCATAATAATAAAGCTGGCATTGATGCCCGGAGAGATAACTCCCAGTTCAAGTCCGATTGCAGAAGCAGCAATAATAAGACTTAAGCGTGAGGAGAGTAACAATCCGCCTGATAATGCTCTCCTTCTGCCAAATTGCTTAATAAACAGGAAAGACGGGATCACCTTGATGAGTAACATCACCAGAAGGAGAATTAATAGAAGAGGTATAAGAGTATATTCATATTCCTTCAGGGCCGATGGATCAAATTTAACTCCAACCATAATAAAGAAAATCGGAATGAAGAACCCATAGCCCATACCATCAAGTTTAACAAGTAACAGAGATCTTCCCTTATGGAGAAAGAGCGAAAGAAGTATGCCGCTTAGAAATGCACCAAGCAAGACTACTTCAGGACTAATATATTGGCTCAATACGACAAATATCAATAATAACAGCATTGATCCCCTGATGCTCAACTGGGAGGCAGCGTGCGATAGCTGGAATGATATTTTCTTCAGCACAGACCAGTTTCTGAAACGGTTCCCAAGTCTATATAAAATGTAAAAGAATGCGAAAAGAAAAAGGATCAGCATGATTTCAATTCTGAATCCGTTTTTAATGATATAAGCTGTGAAAGTAAAAAGGATGATACTGAGGATATCCGCTATCGCTGCAGTGATTATAAGCATCTGTCCGTAAGCTCCTGTTGCCTCCCCCCTGTTTTTCAAAACAGGGAGAATAATGCTTACCGAAGTAGTGGCCATTATCAGAGCTATATACCAGTTGTTTTTGACATCAACAATAAGCGATAATCCAATTGCTGCGGCATACGATAAAATTATTGTAAAGCAGAAATAAATACTAGCTATTACCAGGGGACTCTTCATAAGCCTTGAATAATTACTCCGTTTACGGGGGAAAGAAAAAATTACCTGGTCCATATCTATTTCCAGTCCTATGAGGAACATCAGAAATATAAATCCCGTCAAAGCCAGAAATTCGAGGATATTAAGGCTTTCAGGGCTTATATTGTAAAGAAGGTATTTCCCGGCAAAATAACCCAGGAAGATCTCAACAACGACCGAAGGGATCTTTTTAATCCTGAGAACCGATAATACCATTGGAATGATCCAGGCAAGACCCACAATGACAAATAAGGGAAAGTAGTCGAAGTGCATGGAGATACTCAGATAGATTCCCATAATACCATTTTGGCTTTGGTCCGGATGCAATATAATAATTTTGCTGTTTGAAAGCAGCCTTTGTAAAGATATAATAGGGTATTGACCGGTTAAATTTTACAGAGGTTATATTGAATTCATTATTCTACTAAAGACTGGTCAATACTTTATATAGATATAGTAAATTTATGGCCGGATATATAAAAACAAAATTTGTGTGAAACCGACACATAATTAAATAATTGTATGACAAATTATATAATTCTTGCTCTCTGTCTGATGATCCTGCTTGCATACCTGTTTGACATAACGAGCAGGTATTCAAAAATACCCGGGGTCATTCTGCTGATAGGATTGGGGATCGTACTCCGGCTTCTGGTTAACAATACAGGTTTTGAAATCCCTGATATTGAACCACTGCTTCCGGTAATCGGAACAGTTGGTCTGATACTGATTGTCATGGAAGCAAGCATGGATCTGAAACTTGGTAAAAATAAGCTGGGAATAATATTTAAATCAGCATCTGCAGCTATAATCCTTTTTGCATTTTTTGTGGCTATCATGACTATAATTTTGTATAAATTTCTTGGATATCCTTTGATTGATTCACTGCTTAATGCGGTACCTT
>CAZHRV010000060.1:0-8309 GCA_964535035.1 uncultured Rikenellaceae bacterium | reverse complement strand
TTCCTGAGATCCTCAGGTGATGATATTTTAGACAGTAAGCTTTCTTCCGTAGTCATTCATCAATAAATTATCAGCAAAGATAACAATTATTATTCCCGGGTGTTTGCAGGAGCATAGCAGGGATTTTCTTAATTTTGCCTCATCCTGATATGCTCAGGAAACAATAATAAAAGGGTAAAGTTGTTATAAAGAAAATAATTGACGACCATGAAACCCACATGTATTTACATACACAACCGGGCTTGCGAGCTCAGCGAAGCTAAACACCATATTATAATAATCAGCTACATGTGGGTTCCATCATACCATTAAAATCAAATTATTATATGATGAAAAGAATGTTAATCTTTATTTCTGCGATAACTGCAATTGCATTATTGACAATATCCTGTGTTCCCGGTAAAAAATTTAAGCGCCTGCAGGATACAAGCTTGCATTATATGAATGAGCGGGATGAATACAAGACTGAAAACATAGGTCTTGAGATGGCAAACAGGGAACTTGTATCGAAGATCTCACAATTTGAAAAAGAAATCAGCACAGTTCAGGAGGAAATTGAATCTGTAAAGGCTCAAAGAGATAAGGCTCTGGAGGATTTCAGCAATATATCAGACAGATACAACGAACTGAAGACCGCACAGGAGGATCTGATCCGCGGCAATGTGAAGGAGACACAAAAGCTTCTTGCTGAGCTTCAGGCTGCACAGGCCAATCTGCAGAGCAAGGAGGACCTTCTCCGCCAGCTCGAAGAGACTCTTGATACAAAAAAAGCCTCGCTGGATGAGCTTACCTTCGAACTTGAAAAAAGAAACGCCAGGATGCTTGAGCTGGAAAAGATTCTCGATGCACAGAAACAAATCGTCCAGGATCTTAAAAACAAAGTATCCGAAGCCCTCCTTGGATTTGAAAATAACGGGTTGACAGTTACCATGAAAAACGGGAAGGTTTATGTCTCTCTTGAAGAAGAATTATTGTTCAAATCAGCCAGCTGGGAGATTGATGCCAACGGAAAAAATGCACTCAGGAAACTTGCCGGTGTTCTTGCAAGAAATCCTGATATTCAGATCACAATAGAGGGGCATACGGATAATGTACCTTATAATCCTGGCGGAGGACAACTTAAAGATAACTGGGACCTTAGTGTTAAAAGAGCCACCACTGTGGTGCGTACTCTTCTTGACGGCTCCGGGATTGATCCGAAACGCCTGACAGCCTCAGGACGAAGCGAATATGTACCGGTTGATTCACGCAATACATCAGATGCCCGTCAGAAGAACAGGAGAACAGAAGTTGTTCTGACACCAGACCTTACTCCTTTGTATGAGCTGATAAATAAGTATTAACAACGGATATACTTCAGGATCTTTAACTGTATTATTCAGGTTCCTCCGAGAATTCCTGCAATTTTACATTCATGTTTTTGAGTTCCTTCAGAAGATTTTCCTCCGGTTTCAGAAAATCCTGGTTTCCCCAGAAATCCGGATCGTAACTCTTTATGGTTTTAGAAAAGACTGAATGAACCGGAGCAAGCTCCTCTCTTTCAAATCTGGCAACATTTACGGTATTCACGCCTGTAACAGCTAACTCTAAAAAAACTTTGAAATGACTGTTGAACAGCTTTTTCTTCTGTTTTGACAGGAAAACAAGATCTCCCCTGACATGGTTCAGGAAATACCTGTTGTTGATTTTACGGTAACTTACACTATATTTTACTGAAACAGGCCAGGTTGTGTATCCGCGTGATGAGCTTGATATAAAAGAGTCTTTCAGTTTCTGAAGATATTTGGGATGCAACTCAAAATCAGCATTAAGTATTCCAAAATCGTCAGTATTAATATAAATGCTTCCCCTGAACAATGGTTTGTCTATCTCTTGTCTTTGTTCAAAATCTATTACCCAGGCTGCCTCATCTTCATATGTTACAATGTCGCTGATCCTGTAGCTGTATTCTGCCATAGTTGCTCTTTCTAAGAATTCGAAAGAATTTTTTACCAGGTCAAGCTGGAGGCATGTTTTTAATCCTGCTTTTAGTCTCACTACAAGAGTGTCATCGAGTCCCATGTTTTCGATTTTTCTGCTTTTATATATATTTATCTGATCACCCAGGATTGTTCCTGAATATGAGCTTTTAAAAATGTGTAATACAGCTTCGGAATAAACCTGGAGATCATTTTTTTTCATGACTCCTTCCCTGTAGAAACCTGTCAGCATAGCCGGAGAAGTGCCATAATTTTCTGAAATTGCAGAAATGGCTTTATAGATGATCTCCTGCGGTACCTGTGTTCTGATAATAATTTCGGGTATAGGTATGAACTCCCGGCTCATTTTTACCCTTAAATTATTACCTTGAAATTGATTAACAGGGATCTCTTTGCCCATAAAACCAAGATATGAGAAAGAAAGGGTATCATTAAAAGAGTCGGAAGTGATTTTCAATCCGAATTCTCCGTTGATGTTAGTCACGGTTCCTCTGCCCCTGTTTTTTAATCCTATGGTGGCAAATGGCAGGGGATCACCGGTAGTCTCATCAACAATAATTCCTGAGATGTATTTTATTTCAGATTCCTGAAGGGTATCGGCTTGCAGTTCGGTTCCCGGAACGGCTTTTGCAATAATGATATATTTATCGATAACCGAGAATACGAGTGAATCATTCTGTAGTATGCTGTCGAGGATGGTATTAAGCTTTATTACGGAGAATGTAAGGTCCGTCTTTTTTTCGGGATTTATTAAACGGCTGTCATATGTGAAGTTATAACCGGTCTCTTTACTGATGATGTCGAGTGCATTTATGGTTGTTATCCGGCCGGAACTGAAGGTAAAGGCAGAATCAAGTACACTCTTCTGGCACTCTGCTGTCTGCCGGCTGACCAATATGATAAATAATGCAATGGCCAGTATTTTATTTAACATTAAGCCATTGAATGACAACATATTATAATTGTGTGTTATTCTTTTACTAGATGATAAACATTTCCATCCTGTGTATAACGCAAGTTAAAACTAGCACAAATTAATCGAATAATTGTTTCCTGTGACTGGTTATCAATAGATGAGGTCCATGTTTCATTAAGAATTTCCGGATCATCTGCAATAATGTCCATGTCATATACAAGTTTTAGATCTTTAAATACGATTTCCAGTCTCTGACGGTCGAAGACAAGCCTGCCTGTCTTCCATGATATATAATTGGGATTTTCATTAAGTATCTTTCCGGAGAACTTTGTATCCATGGTTCCCACATATCCGGGGTCAAGTACTATATTCTGGGTTCCTGTATTATCTGAGAGAACTACCTTGCCGGTTTCGACATAAACCTCAACTGCAGAATCAGAATTATTGGTTATAATATTGAAGGATGTTCCTATGACTTCTATACTGGCTTTTCCGGCATCAACAATGAAAGGTTTTGAGGGATCGGGATTGATCTCAAAGAATGCTTCCCCTGAAAGAGCCGCATGTCTTCCTGATTTTTTAAAATTTGCACGATAAATCAGTTCCGTATTCCGGTTCAGGAATATATCGCTGCCGTCAGGGAGGCTTACCCTCAGGTTTTTCTGATCATTAGCTGTAGTCACAACAATTTGCTTGTTCATAGTGGCAAAATAAAGGGAAACAGTACCAAGGCTCAGAAGAATAAGAGCTGCAGCGGCGATTTTCAAAAATCTGTTTCTTATGCGAATAATCCTGGCCGGAGTTTGTGTTGTCATATACCCTGATTCATTAATCCTGGAATAGACTTTATCCCACGCTTTTTCAACATTTATTTCCTTTTCATCATTCATTTTTCCCAGTTTTTGCCATAATTCTTGCGTAATATTTCCCTTATCAGCCAGAAAACGGTCAAGCAGTTCTGATTTATCCTCTTTTTCCCCCGACAGTGTTGAAGCAAGATCTTCCCAGTCCCTGTCGGTAAATTTATCCGTATTCATTTTCTCTTTCATTGTTCTGTTAATACTCTTCTGAATTCTTTAAGTGCTCTTCCCATGTTGGCTTCCACTGTTTTAACCGACACCGAAAGTTTTTTGGCAATTTCTGCATATTTCAATCCTTCAAACCTGTTCATGCAGAAGATCCTTCCGCATCTTTCAGGAAGGTGTTCAATTATCTTTGCGATTTTTAACTGAAGTTCTTTATACTGAATTATATCCGAAGGATTATCAGTATTTTCAGTTGATTTATATGTCATCTCCGTGGCATGTTTCATAACCACACGGTTATGATTGATCCAGTGTATACACCGGTTGTGTATTGCCCTGAAAAGATAACCGTTCAAAGAACTATCAATTTTAATTTTTCCCCTGTCCTGCCATAGTCTGAAAAAAAAGTCCTGGACAATTTCCTCTGCTGTATCGTGATCTCTGACAAGACTCTTTGCATATCGAACCAGGGAAATATAGGAGGATCTGAAAAGTGATTCAAACTGTCCTTCATCACCTTGACGGATCCTCCTTATTATTTCAGTCTCCCTGGTCATTATCCTAATTGTCAGCCAGGTCTTTCCTGTCGCTGAATTTTAGTTTTCTGTTAAGCCTGCGTATTGCTGATTCTATGCTCTGGTCAGGTTCAATTACGTTATAATCTCCCCAGAAATCAGGATCAGCAAATGCACTGACCTCTTCTATAAATACATCTGTATATTTCATCTTCTCCTTGCCAGCAAATTTAATAACTTCTTCGGCAGTACGGTCAGTAATTGCTATTTCCGACATTGTTGTATAAAAAGTATGGAAAAGTTTTTTCTTCCAGTCAACCTTAAATTTGACTTCAGCTCTAGAGTATGCAAAATGCCATTTCCCATCTTGTTCGCGATACTTTGTACGGTAAGTTGCCACTTCGGGAGTAACATTGACACCAAACGGCTTTTTCCTGATAAATATAGAAGAAGCAGCATCTTTATCCGACAGATTAAATCCGAATTCAGCCTCTGTAATGGCATATGAATCCATTTCAATATAAAGACTGCCCATGAATAACGGTTCATCAACCGTGGGTTTCTGTATGAAGTCTATTATATAATGCGGTTTTCCGTCGATTTCAATGACACCTGACAGGGAATAATTATAATATTTCAATGCTTCGGATGTAAGTATTGCTTCAGTGTTCTTGGCAATATCCAGTTGAAGTACACTTGTTGTCCCGCCCTGGAGTTTAAACAAAAGAGTATCAATTTTCTCAACATCCTCGCTTTTTCTTCCTTTATAAATGCGGGTGCCGTCATAACGGATATCGCTGTTATAGGGTGCCTTGAATATTTCAACAACTGCCTCGCCTATAGAAACATACGAACGACCCTTGCGAATTGTCTCCCTGTAAAATGCTGTCATTAGATTAGGATCCGTTTCATAATTTTTATTGATATTGGAAATTGCTTTTGTGATTATGGCATTCGGATCCAGAGGTTTGACAATTATTTCTTTAATCGGGATAGGAGCGGGTTCCATCTGAATAATGTTTTTGTGACCATTGTCACGCATGGAACTTATAGGTACAACTTTGTTCTTGTAACCAAGATAAGTTATCTCAATGCCCCTGGAAAGCAAAGACTCCCCGATTTTGAGTGTGAATTCCCCGTCAATATTTGTAACGACTGCAACATTTGATTCCGTAACTGATATAGTTGCGAATACCAGGGCAGTGCCTGTTTCGGCATCTGTAACTTTCCCTTTGAATGTAAGATAAGCCTGCTGGTCACCTTTCTTCCTGTCAGCCGTATCAACTCCTGACAGAGTCTGGCATGTAAAGGCCAGCAGAATAAATACTGCATAAAAAGAGATCTTTTTCAGTGTTTTCATGGCGTTTTAATTTAGTTATACAATAATCTTTTATATCCTGTTGTTTGGATTGTTTCTTCAATCATAAGACCTGAACTATGCTCTTACACCCTATGCATTTGAACAGAAATATTTTCATTATCTTACTTTTTTCTTTAATTATTAAATATGAAGCGATTGGTTATCAGACCTATTAATGCATTGACCGCTGGTTTTGCATATGTGAAAAGTACAATTGAAGGCAATGCTGTCATTAACGCTATGCCTGTTTCTGTGGGTACGGAGCTGACAAATCATTGCAACCTGAATTGCCCCGGATGTCATTCCGGGGCAGGGCTGATGACAAGGGAACGAGGCTTTATGGATATAAACCTGTTTGATAGAATCCTGACTGAACTTGAGCCATATCTTTATTACCTGATCCTTTACTTTCAGGGAGAACCAATGATGCACCCCCGGTTTTTCTCCTTTCTCGAGAGATCACATAACATAAATACTATCGTTTCAACGAACGGCCATTTCCTCTCACAGAATAATGCTGAAAAGATTATCAGATCCGGATTAAATAAACTGATTATCTCTATTGACGGTACTGACCAGGAAACCTATTCATCCTACCGGATCAATGGAAATCTGACAAGGGTAATGGACGGGATAAGTAACCTGTTTGAAGCCAGGGAAAAAGTATCTTCTCCGTTAAAGGTTGAAATTCAATTTCTTGTAAACCGGAAGAATGAACACCAGATATCTTCTGCAAAGCGTTTAGCCCGAAAAATGAATGCTTCCCTGATACTGAAATCAATGCAGATAATCAACCAGGAAGATGCTGAGACCTGGCTCCCTTCAAAACAAGAATTTGTAAGATACAAAAAGAAGGAAGAGGTATATTTAATAAAAAACCGGCTTCCCAACAGGTGCGCCAGATTATGGTTCAACCCGGTCATAACATGGGATGGGAAAGTGATACCCTGCTGCTTTGATAAAAATGCTGATCATATTATGGGTGACCTGAATGAAAACTCCTTCAGGGATATCTGGGAAGGCCCGGAATACAGAACCTTCAGGAAAAAGATCCTCTCAGATCGTAATGCTATAGAAATTTGCAGAAACTGTACATCAGGACTCAAAGGTGTCAGATATTGATAATTCTGTTAAAATTGTATATTAGTATTATTAAACTCCAATGACATGAAAATATTTAAAACAATCCTTTACTCACTATTAACTCTCATAGTGCTGGTAGTTATTGTGGGATTAATCCTCCTGCGTGGTATTAAAAGGGGAGCCCTGCCGGAATATGAGGGAGAACTTACTCTTTCAGGACTTACTGGTGAGGTTACTGTTTACAGGGATAATAGAGGTATGCCTCATCTTTATGCCGGGAATGAACATGACCTCTATTTAGCCACAGGTTATATTATGGCACAGGAAAGACTGTGGCAGATGGATCTTATCCGGAGAGCAACAACAGGGCGGCTTTCTGAAATCTTCGGTGAAGAATATATACAGACAGATCTCTTCCTGCGCAGCCTTGAAATGACGGCCAAATCCAAAATGGTATTGAGCAGCGAGGAACCTGCCATACTGGATTGCATGCAGGCTTATGCCGATGGTGTAAATGCCTATATTTCAAATGCAGGGAAAAAACTTCCACCCGAATTCAGGATTCTCGGCTATAAACCTGATCCCTGGAAACTGGAAGATATGGCTAACATAATAGGTTATATGGGATGGGATCTGGCCTCAGATAATCTGTCATCAGATATTTTCTATTACAGGCTTGCTAAAAAGTTTGGGCAGGAGAAAGCAGCAGAACTGATCCCCGACTGGAAAGCAGTTAATTCATTTGTTTTTCCGGGATTCACATTAAGTGACGAAGTACTTAAAAGTACCCAGGAGTTTATTTCTTCGATGGATAAGCTTGAAGCACTGGGTATTGTATCTTTCTCGGGAAGCAATAACTGGGCGGTAACAGGAACAAGGACCGAAACAGGCAAACCGGTGCTTTCGAACGATATGCACCTGAGCTTCGGATCACCGGGAATATGGTTCCAGATGCACCATGTTGTGCCCGGGAAAGTGAATGTAACAGGCGTTATTGTACCAGGTCAACCTTTTGTTGTGGCTGGTCATAACGAGAGAATTGCATGGGGAATGACAAATCTGATGGTCGATGATATTGATCTGTTTGCAGAAAAAATAAATCCTGAAAATGAAAACCAGTATTTCTTCAATGATGAATGGAAGAACATGGCGGTGAAAGATGAAATAATAAAGATCAAGGGAGGGGATACCGATACGTTTCAGCTTAAATTCACCCATCGCGGACCCATTGTATCTGGATTCAGAGATGTAAAGGATGTGTCCCTTACAATGAGATGGGCCGGATATGACTATAGCGATGAAATAAAGGCCGTTTACCTTCTTAACAGGGCAGCAAACTGGGATGAATTCAGAACAGCTGTCAGCAATTTCCGGTCAATAAGCCAGAACTTTGTTTATGCCGATGTGGACGGCAACATAGGATTGAATACA
>CAZHRV010000059.1:0-2997 GCA_964535035.1 uncultured Rikenellaceae bacterium | reverse complement strand
TGCTTCCGATCTTTCGGTGATTACTTATGCTTTCCGATCCGGTATCGAAGTACATCTTTCAACCCAGCTGAATATTTCAAATGCCGAAGCATTGAAGTTTTATTCACAATGGGCCGATGTTGCGGTTCTTGCCAGGGAGCTGAACCTTGATCAGGTAAAAAAGATTTCTGATACCATCCGAAAACAGGATATGAGGGGCCCGAAGGGGGATCCTTTAAGGATTGAAATGTTCGTTCATGGAGCTCTTTGTATGGCTGTTTCCGGAAAATGCTATCTCAGTCTCCACGAAAATAACAGGTCTGCCAACCGGGGAAACTGCTACCAGACCTGCCGCAAATCCTATATTGTTACCGAAAAGGAATCGGGATACCAGCTTGAAATAGACAATGAAAACATAATGTCGCCTAAAGATCTTTGTACAATAGGATTCATTGATAAAATAATCCATGCCGGTGTAACGGTATTAAAGATAGAAGGACGGGCACGTTCTGCAGAATATGTAAAGATTGTCTCGTCATGCTATGATGAAGCAGTAAGAGCCGTAATAGAAGGAACATATAACGAAGGAAAAATAAATGGCTGGAAAAAGAGGCTCTCATCCGTATTCAACAGGGGATTCTGGGATGGTTATTATCTCGGACAAAAACCGGGAGAATGGAATTCGAGCTACGGATCTGCAGCTACCAGGAAGAAGGTCTATATCGGAAAAATCACCAATTATTTTACCAGGTTGAAAGTGGCCGAGATAAAGGTGGAAGCCGGCAACCTGAACAGGGGTGATACCATCCTGATAATCGGTCCCACAACCGGAGTTATTGAACATACAGTCAGTGAAATACGAGTTGATCTTAAGGAGACTGAAAAAGTGCTGAAAGGAGAGCTCTGCTCAGTTAAAATACACGATTACCTGAGGAGATCTGACAGGATATACAAATGGATCAGCAGAGAGGATCCCGGCAAAGAGTAACTAATATTATTTACCAGACAATATTTTTTGCAGCGTTAAGTACCAGATTGGCATTAACTTCAACATCATCTGTTACAGTTTCAATAGAAATAAGTTTTTTTGTATTCTTTCGTTTGATGCCATATAAATAGGCCTTGTCATAATATTTCAGAACAACTTCCACGGCTTTTGCCAAATCACCCTTATCAACAGCATCCAGTGTATCTTTTGTGTTATCTCCTCCAAGCCGTTTACTAATCTTCATTATTGAATCTTTCAGTAATTCAGGAGGATATGTTGAATATTCTTCCATCAGCCTGGGTATTCTTTCTTTTATTTCCATAAGCAGAATAATCGTTGGAGAATCCTGCAGATTATTATAAAAACCATCCGGCATGAATACATTTCCTATATTACGGCTTTCATCCTCAATCCATACCGGAATATCGCTGTTAATCTGTTTCCATTCATCGAAAAGAAGGTTAGCAAAATGCTCTGACGATGGCTGCGAGGGTTGTCCCAGCGCCCCGAAGGCTGAGCCTTTGTGATTCGCAAGTCTCTCAAGATCAATGATCTGTTGTCCTTGTTTTTTCAAGTGTTGCAGGATAATCGTCTTGCTGCTCCCGGTCATACCGCCGAGGATAATTGTTTTTCGCTTTTCCGATAGAGCAGTAAGAATATAGCTGCGGTATGCTTTATAGCCCCTGTCGAGTATTTCGGTATCTATATCGCCAAGCGAAAAAAGCCAGGCCATTGTTTCAGATCTCATCCCGCCTCTCCAGCAATGTACCAATAGTTTGCCATCCTTTGCTATTTTAAGGGCATAACGAAGTTTCAAATGCATCTTCGGACCTGTAGTTTCAATCCCGGCGATGATTGCTTTGCTTCGTCCCTCTTTCTTATATTTTATACCCACACTTTCGCGTTCCCTGTCGTCAAACAGGGGAATATTGAAGGCACCCGGAATATGCCCTGAATTGAATTCCGACGGGGATCTGACATCCACCACCGGTATCTTTTCTGCAAGATCCAGGAACCTGGAAATATCAATTTTTTCAAGGGGATCAAATTTCATACACGAAAAGAGATTAATTGCCTGTTGTAAAACTTCCCGGTCAGATTTTTTTAAAATGTTTTGTAAAGATCTTCTTCAGTTCGTCGATCCTTACGGGTTTGGCAATGAATTCTTTAATCCCCGACAATTCAGCCTTTCTCCTTGTGTCAGGCATATTGTCGGCAGAGAAGGCTACTATCAGGGCTGACGGGTCAGCTGTAAGTATTTTCCGGGCTGAATCGTAACCGCTTAATTCGGGCAGTATCAGATCCATGAAAATCAAATCGTAGTGCTTTTCTGTAGCCTTTTCATATCCCGAATAACCGTCCTCGGTAATATCACATGAATAACCAAGTGTTTTAAGCATTTTGACGATCACCATCTGATTCATTTTGTTATCCTCAACAATCAGTATTTTAATATCACTGTGAATATCACTTATCTCTGATGAGACCTGTTTAGTATCAACGTATGGAAAGCTTTCCTTTATCACTTCAGTCAGTTCGCTGATATTAAATGGTTTAACCAGATAATGATCTATCCCCATTGTGTGACATTTCAGATAATTACCTTTCTGGTCATTGGAGCTGATCAGTAATATTATTATCCTGTCCGACAGTTTATTTTCCCATATTGCCCTGGCTGCATCAAATCCGTCAAATTCAACATCATCAAGAATTACAATAAGATTATACTTGTCGCTCGCAGAATTGATATTTGTCTTTATCTGCGTTACAGTCATCTTCTGGAATGTTGTAACAGAAATATCAATTCCCAGCTTATGCAGGAGGCCCTGTATCTCTTCATCCCTGTTTTGTGATCCCGTAACAATAAGGGTCTTTATTTTATCAAATGATCTGATAGTCTCGTGGTTAAGGTTTTTAACAACCCTGTCGTTAGAATAGGCAGTTATGTTGAATTTCACTTTTGTGCCGGCATCACCTGAAATTCCTGAAGGGCTTTCAGCGATAAGTTCGCCGCCCATTAATTCGATCAG
>CAZHRV010000058.1:0-10097 GCA_964535035.1 uncultured Rikenellaceae bacterium | reverse complement strand
AGCAGCAAGGAGGAGATATTCGAGGCGGTTGTATTACATGAAGCTAATGTGCTTAGAAATGAGCTTACTACAGCAATAAAATCAGTTGAATCTCCTGTCGGGAAGATCAGGAATTATGTTTTTGTCAGGATGAAAGCGTTCGAAAAACTGTCAAATTATTACAACGCCATTTTTGACAAAAACCTTGATCATTTTGATTTTATTGAGAATATACGTTCAAAATATGACCGGGAGGAGCTGGCAATTCTGAGGCTGCTTCTTCATCACGGGGCAAGAAAAAAAGTCTTTAATGTAACCGACAGTGCCTATACTGCATTAGCCATCCAGACCAGCCTTAAGGGGCTTGAGGTCCCGCTTTTCTGGCAGAAGAAAAAAGAAGTGAGTATTGAAGAACGTCTTAATGGAATCCTGGAAGTTTTGTTTCACGGGATACTTAAGAAATAGAGTCATCTTTTAATTACCAGTCTCTTTTTCTTTTTCAGGCTGTAATAGAGCCATATACCACCAAGTATTATAAAAGGGATACTCATTAGCTGTCCCATGTTAAGCTTCATTGATGATTCAAATGCTACCTGATCCTCCTTCAGGAATTCAATAAAGAAACGGGCCACAAAAATAAGAATACAAGCCAGGCTTATAAGGGTACCCTGGATATATTCGCCTTTTTTTCTCCAGTAGAGCCACAGGAGCAGGCCAAAGATAAAGAGGTATGCAAGGGCTTCGTATATCTGGGTAGGATGTTTTGGAGCATTTTCGCCGTTTCGCAGAAAAACAAAACCCCATGGAACGGTTGTTTCAACACCATAGATCTCTGAATTCATCAGATTACCCATTCTAATGAAAAAGCCGGAAAGGGCAACAACAATTGCAACCCGGTCGATGGCCCAGGTAAAATCCTTTTTTTCTTTTCTTACAAAAAGCCAGATAGCTGTTATGATCCCGATAGCAGCGCCATGACTTGCAAGACCTCCGTGCCATATCTTCAATATTTCACCGGGATGTGAAAGATAATAGCCGGGTTCATAGAAAAAACAATGACCGAGTCTTGCACCCACAATAACACCAACAGCCACATAGACAGTAAGTCTGTCAAGGACTGTTTCACTCAGGTTTTCATTTTTAAATATCTTTTGCAGAATTATATATCCGAACAAAAAAGAAGATGCAAACAGAAGACCGTACCATCGTATCGCAAATGAACCGATATGGAAAATCTCAGGATTTACATCCCATGGAATAACGAATAAATGCATAATCAACCTTTTATTATGATAGCCAAAGTTATAAAAATTATAATTTAGTTCGCATCCTGCCCGAATAATAGACGGAGGTTTTATTAAGGCAGCAGAAATTTTCAATAAAATATTATTTATGTTTGTATTTCACAAAACCCCGGGTCTGTTAATGAGCCAGAGCACATTTAAGCATCATATTCTTTCTGTCATTCTGGTATGTAGCCTGATTGCCGGTTGTGCAAAAGTAAGCTCTCCCGCAGGAGGTCCCAAAGACAGGATCCCTCCCGTAGTTGTTGGCAGTAACCCGGATAGAGACGCCACATTTTATAATAACTGGAAATTTGAAGTTACTTTCAATGAATATGTTACCCTTGATAATATATATGAAAATCTCATTGTTTCTCCACCAATGAAAAAAAGACCCCTGGTCTCTTTAAGAGGCAAAAGTGTGGTTGTTGAATATGAAGATGAGCTTAAAGATAATACGACCTATACATTTAATTTTCAGGATGCTATTAGAGACCTGAATGAGGGCAATGTATTTAATAATTTCCGGTTCGTTTTTTCCACCGGTCCGGTTATTGATTCACTTTCGGTTACAGGGAATTTATTCAATGCTTATGTGCTCGACATTCCTGAAAACGCACTGGTAATGCTTTACAGTAACCTTGAAGATTCAGCCTTCATGAAAAATATACCGGATTATCTGTCAAGAGTGGATAAGACAGGATACTTCAGGATTGATAATGTACGTAAAGGAACATATAACCTGTATGGTTTGAAAGAGACAGATAACAGCAAAAACTTTAATATGAAGGAAGAAGAGATAGCATTCCTGGACGAGCCGATCACCATCACTCCAGAAAAGAACTATCTTCCTGTAGTAGAAGATACCGCAACGGTAGTTCAGACCGGCAAAAAAGCCCCGGAAAAACCGGCTCTTACCGGTGAATATAAGCTTATTCTTTTCAGGCATGATAAGAAATTACACTACCTGACCTCCTCGACAAGAAATCTGTCTTATCTCATGACCTATACACTGGCGCTGCCTCCCGGTGAACATAGTTTTGATCTGACCATCCCTGAAGCAGATGAAAATTCATATTTCACAGAAAAAAGTATCGGGAAAGATACCCTGAAGGTCTGGCTGACTGACAGCACGCTCTATTCACAGCAACAAATTACAACCATTATCGGTTATCCTTACACCGACACAACAAACACGATCATCCACAGGACAGACACGATAAACATGAGGTATATTCCACCCCGTTCAGCAAGGACCGACAGGGCACGACCGACTCCCTTCATTGTTCAGACAAACCTTTCAGCCTCCCTGAGACCGGGACAAAAAATATTCTTTCAATCCACAACTCCGTTAAGAGCGCCGGATACATCCCTGATCAGGTTTTATGAACAGACAAAAGATACAATAATACAAATCCCGTACAGCTTTATACCCGATAGTACAAATTTTTGCAGGACCAGCCTGAACATTCAACTTGAACCCGGGAAAAACTATTTATATATTGCTGATTCTGGATCATTTGGCAATATTTATGGTGAGCATTCAGATTCAACGGGTACAAAATTTTCACTAAGAAAGGAATCCTCTTTCGGAAGTCTTGTACTGGATATAAAGGGATATGAAGGGAAGAAGATAATTGAATTACTCGATAAAAACGAAAAAGTGATCAGGAAAGCAACAATGGATAGTAATGGTAAGGCTGAATTTCTTCTCCTGGACAAAGGCACCTACAGATTGAGGGTGATATATGACATTAACGGTGACGGAAAGTGGACTACTGGTGACCTGGCCGGGAAAAGACAACCGGAACCGGTTTCATTCTATCCTCAGGAACTTGAAATAAAAGAAGACTGGGTGCTTAATCAGGATTGGGACATGAGTAACATGAACTTTAAACAGATAAAAAGCGTACCCCGTTCAGGTACAGGCAGATAGAAATAATATATTATTAATTAAGAACAGATAAAGATGAAAAAAGTAGTTGCCGGTGTTGATATCGGCGGAACAAACACAAGGATCGGCCTTGTTGACGAAAAAGGAAAAGTTTTGTCAGAAAAGGATTTTAAAACAACAGATTATACAAAGATCGAAGGGTTTGTTACTGCCCTGGTCGCCGGGATAAAAAAACTGGTTGCAGCTAAAAAAGAGTATCAGCTGGCAGGGATAGGTATAGGTGCTCCTGATGCAAATTACCACAGAGGAACAATCGAACATGCACCCAACCTTGCATGGAAAGGAATTGTACCGCTGGCTGATCTCATTAAGAAAAAAATAAATGTGCCGGTGGTTGTAACCAATGATGCCAATGCTGCAGCAATGGGAGAGATGATCTTTGGCGGTGCAAAGAAAATGAAAGATTTCATAGTGCTCACTCTTGGTACTGGCCTTGGCAGCGGGATTGTTATCGACGGGAAAATGGTATACGGCCACACCGGTTTTGCGGGTGAACTGGGTCATATG
Source organism: uncultured Rikenellaceae bacterium (assembly GCA_964535035.1). Lineage (GTDB taxonomy): Bacteria > Bacteroidota > Bacteroidia > Bacteroidales > VadinHA17 > LD21. The sequence continues at coordinate 6,374 of CAZHRV010000058.1, read as the reverse complement.
ACGGTTGTTCCCGGAGGAAGGGAATGCGGATGCGGAAGAAAAGGGTGCTTTGAAGCATATGCTTCTGCAACCGGACTGGTAAAGACAGTGATAGAGTTAATGAGCCTGATGAGAGACGAAAGCCCGCTGAGAGATATCCCGGTATCAAAACTTACCTCAAAGAAAATTGCTGAAGCAGCAACAAAAAAAGATCCTATTGCTGTTAAAGCAATGAATGATACTGCTGAGATTCTCGGATTCGGAATAATAAATGCAATTGTATTTTCAAGCCCCGAAGCAATATTCCTTTTCGGCGGACTTGCAAATGCAGGGGAGATGCTCTTTACCCCTGTCAGGAAATACCTCAGGGAGAACAACTACGTCCTTATGAAAGATACTGTTAAGATACTTCCATCGGGTATTCCTGAAAGCAAAGGCGCAGTTATGGGATCTGCTGCTCTTATCTGGAATGAATTGAAATAACTGTTGTTTGTAATTGAATCCCACTTTAAGAAGAAATGGTATATTTACATTATACTTTTCAGGATTAAGTGTTAAATAAGAAACTTGCAATCGGCATTGATATCGGCGGAACAAATACTGTTTTTGGATTTGTTGACAGGGAGGGGAATATCCTTGTCGAGGACAGACTGAAAACCGCCTCCTTTCAAAAGATTGAAGATTTTGTAGGGGCACTGTTCAAAATAATGGCTGCAACCGGCAGCAGGATCGGCAAAGGATTTGAGATCATGGGCTATGGTATAGGAGCCCCGATGGGTAATATCCATAAAGGTACTATTGAATATTCTGCGAGCCTCCCCTGGAAGGGTATTGTCCCTCTTGCAGAGGTGTTTCATAGACACACCGAACTTCCCGTTATCGTAACAAATGATGCCAATGCTTCTGCCGTGGGAGAGATGATTTACGGCGGAGCAAGAGGTATGAGGGATTTTGTCGTAATAACCCTTGGTACCGGACTGGGCAGCGGTTTTGTTGTTGATGGAAAGCTGATGTACGGACATGATGGATTTGCAGGAGAACTGGGCCATACCCCAATTCGGCCGGAACCATCTGAACGTGAATGCGGATGCGGTAAAAAAGGATGTCTTGAAACATATGTATCGGCAACCGGATTAACGAAGACATTCATAAAAATACTGGCAGACAGCCGCCAGCCAAGTGAATTCAAAAAACTAAGCATTGATGAAATAAATGCTGAAATGATATTCAGGGCTGCAAAAAAAGGAGACAAGCTTGCAATTAAGGCTTTTCATATCACGGGTAAGATACTGGGCTATAAACTGGCTGATGTAGTCTCCCATACAAGCCCGGAGGCAATATTCCTGTTAGGGGGACTTGCACTGGCGGAAGAGCTTATTTTTAAACCGGCAAAAGAATCTATGGAGGAATACCTGCTGAGCATTTATAAAGGGAAAGTGAAGCTGCTTCCCTCGAAGCTGAACTCGAAAAATGCTGCAGTGCTTGGTGCGAGTTCACTTGTATGGTCAGATCTGAAATCATAATGCAAAAATTAATAACAGGAGCAATGGCAAATTTCAGCGAAATACTCAATCATATTCTTGGGATTGTCTTTATTGTGATAATCTTTTCGCTTGCCTATGCATACCTGAAACCCCACCAGCTTCACAAAAGAAGGCTTGTCTCAACCCTCCTCCTTAAAATAAGCTATCTTACCTACTTGCTGATACTGCTCATAATAGTATATTTGTCAGCACTGGTAAGAGGAGGCCTTGAAGAGGTGTTCTTCGGGATAGAATTCTTTGCATTCCTGATCGTCCTGTTTGTTCCCACTATTGGCATCTTTGCCAGGAAACTGGGGCATTTCAGCAAAAAAAGAGAAGGGTATAACTACTTCTTCACCATAGTGAATGTTTTATCAATAATCGTAATATTATTGATGTACTTTATATAATGGCAACACCTGAACTTTAAAAAAGGATTAAAATTAAAAACACAACCTATGATCAAGGAACGTTTAATCGGATATATCGAACAAAGCATAAGACAAAACTGGTCAATAGAGGCTTTGTCGAATTTTAAGGAACCCGGACTGACATATAAGCAGATTACCGAAAAGATACTCAGGTTGCATATATTCTTCAGTGGTACAGGAATAAAAGAGGGGGATAAAATAGCTCTCGTAGGCAGAAACTCGGCAAACTGGTGCATTGTGTATCTTGCTACGGTAACCTATGGAGCAGTAACGGTTCCGATACTTCCGGATTTCAAGCCCGAAGACCTTACAAACCTGATAAATCATTCCGATGCGCAGCTTCTTTTTGTGGATGACAAGATCTTTGAATTGCTTGACAATACTAAAATGCCGGAAATAGAGGGGGTTGTTTCTGTGGACACCTTTAAGATGATAACCTCCGTAAATGAAAAAGTAAAAGGGGCTTTTGAGGCAATTGAAGGGAAATATTCGGAAACCTATCCGGACCTTAAGCCTGATGACATTAAGTTTTCTGATATTACCAACGATAAACTGGCTGTCATAAGTTATACAGGAGGGACCACCGGCTTCTCAAAAGGAGTTATGATAACACATAACAGCCTTGCAGCCAATATAAGGTTCGCACAGAATAATATGCCCCTTGAGCCGGGGGATCCTCTTGTTTCCTTCCTGCCGCTGGCACATACATACGGCTGTGCCTTTGAATTCCTGTTTCCATTCACTTATGGATGTCATATCACCATCCTTTCCAAAACACCATCACCACAGATAATAATCCAGGCCTTTGGTGAGATAAAACCAAGGCTTATTCTTTCAGTTCCCCTGGTTATTGAAAAGATCTTTAAAAAACAACTGCTTCCGGTGATAAACAAACCCGCCATGAAATTTATGCTGGCCATACCCGGAATAAATAAGATCCTGCACAAGAAGATAAGGGAGAAGCTGACTAACACTTTTGGAGGCAGATTTCATGAGATCGTTATCGGCGGAGCTGCCTTTAATCCTGAAGCAGAAAAATTCTTCAGGAAGATCGGATTTAGATTTACGGTAGGTTACGGAATGACAGAATGCGGTCCGCTGATCAGCTACGCATCATGGGATACAACAAAGCTTGGAGCATCAGGCCGGCCTGTTGATACACTGGAAGTTACAATAGATTCTTCTGATCCTCAAAAAGAGATTGGAGAGATAATCCTGCGGGGAGAAAATGTAATGACGGGGTATTACAAGAATGAAAAAGCTACCCGGGAGATCATTGATGAAAGTGGATGGATGCATACCGGAGACCTGGGAATAATGGATGAAGAAGGTAATATCTTTATTAAGGGAAGAAGTAAAACAATGCTTCTGGGACCTTCAGGGAAAAATATCTTCCCCGAAGAAATTGAAGCTGTAATAAACAATATGGACTATATTGCCGAATCACTGGTGATCTCGGAAGAAAATAAACTTGTGGCACTGATATATCCCGACTATGATGCGGTGAAAAAGGACGGTATATCTGATGAACATCTTGTAACAATCCTCGAGGATACAAGAAAACTGGTAAACGAACGAGTTCCTGAATATATGGTTGTGAATAAATTCAGGATCCATCCGGAAGAGTTTGCCAAAACACCGAAAAGAAGCATAAAGAGATTTTTATATACATGACCCCCGGGGGTAATATATCAGAGGAGATTGTATGAAGTTATATGCGGTAATAGTTGCAGGAGGTTCAGGCAAACGAATGAATGCCGGAATCCCCAAACAATACCTTGAACTTGCAGGGAAACCTGTGTTGATGCATACTCTTGAAAGATTCAAGGCTTTTGACAATGCAATTGAAATAATAACCGTACTTCCTGAAAACCAGCTCAGGTTCTGGGGTGAGTTGCAGAAGAAATATTCGTTCGATGTGCCCCATACGCTGGTTAAAGGAGGAAAAGCCCGGTTTTTTTCCGTAAGAAACGGATTGAAATTTGTCGATAGTCCCGGACTTGTGGCAATACATGACGGGGTAAGACCATTTGTATCGGTAGATACTATAAAAAGATGTTTCGAAACAGCTGAAAAACTTGGAAATGCTATACCGGTGATATCACCTTCGGATACTTTAAGAATGATCTCCGGAGAAGAAAACGAACCTATTAACAGACTACAGGTGAAGCAAGTACAGACGCCTCAGGTGTTTAACACGGACCTTATTAAAAATGCATACCTTCAGGAGTACATGCCTGAATTCACCGATGATGCGACGGTGCTCGAAAATACAGGAGTAAAAATCAATCTTGTTGACGGTAACCGGGAGAACATAAAAATAACAAATCCCGAGGACCTGGTTATTTCAACAGCCCTGCTGCCTGTTGTTTCGTAGAATTATTTTGCTTTGAGGACCGATCTTAAAATGATTTAAATAACTCAATTATGATGAAGGTAAAAACAATAATTATGATCACGTTGATAGTCATTATGTCTGGTTGCGCAGAACTTATGACCGTGCTCGAATCAGTCAGCGGTCCCCTTCCCCTTACCGAAGCTGAGGTTGTCAGCGGATTAAAAGAAGCTCTTTCAACAGGAGCCGGTAATGCTGCAGGCATGCTCTCACTGGAAAACGGATATTATGGTGATGCGGCACTTAAAATACTTCTTCCTGATGAGGCAAAAGTTATTGTGGATAATATTTCAAGAATTCCGGGAGGGGATAAACTTGTTGAAGATGTAGTATTAAGGATAAACAGGGCAGCAGAAGATGCAGCTAAAGAGGTTGCTCCTATTTTTGTGAACAGTATTACTCAAATGACCATACAGGATGCATTTGGAATTCTTAACGGGGCCGACAATGCTGCAACGGGTTATCTGAAAAACACAACCTATAACGAACTATATAATCTTTATAAACCAAAGATCCAGGAATCAACAGAGAAAAAACTCATCGGTGATATTTCAACGCAAAACTCCTGGGAGACACTTACATCAAAATGGAACACAGTGGCAAATTCCATTGCCGGCCGGATGGCCAATCTTCAACCTGTAAACACCAACCTTGACGATTATCTTACTAATAAAGCACTTGCAGGAATGTTCTCCAAAGTTGAGACAGAAGAGCTGAAGATACGTAAAGAGGTATCTGCAAGGGTTACACCGCTTCTCCAAAGAGTATTCGGAAGTCTCGATACCAAAACGACAAATTGATAAAATGTTTGAAAAGAACATACTGGATTTCCACGGGCTTGAAGTAAAAGTGTCAGACCATGCCAACGAAGGAATACTGAACATATTGAAACATACTGTTCAGGGTTCGGAAGGCGGAATGAGGTTTGCCCTGCAGAATTTTGAATCACGCATTAACGCATACGGGGACCAGATAAGATTTGTATCGCTTTATAGAAAGAACAAAATAACAGGAACAGTTGGTGCATGCTTTCGTATTTCCGGACAGGGCAATCTGCGTTATCCATCAACCTATATACGATACCTTGCCTTTCAGTCAACATACCAGTCCGACATAAAATGGCGTAAACGCGAAAAGGAAATAATAAAACCCGAATCTGATTATTCATTCAAGCAAAAAACCCTTGAGATCTTCAGTAAACCACATCTGCTTGATCTGCCTGATGTGTTTGAAAAAGACAAACACATAATGTATGCATTCCTTGAGAGTATGAACGAAAGGTCAAAAAACCTTGTTCACCAGGCTGAATATGAATACATAAGATCTTTTCTCACAGTTGCTTTCAGCAGGTTTTCCCCAAAACCCGATATCCGTGTTTCAAAACTTGAAAAGGCTGATAAAGCCGGGATGAACGATCTGCTTATGGATTATTACAGGGATTATTCATTGTTTTCCTCGGAATATGCTTTTTATGAAAACAGGTACTATGTTCTGAAGGAGAAAGGTGAAATAATAGCGGGAGCCTGCGCTATTCCCACATGCCACAAGGTATATGATATCCCGGGTATCTGGGGATGGGTTATAATGAAGGTTCTCCCGATAACTCCTTATTTCAGGAGGCTGTTCCAGCCGGGTGAATTCAGGTATCTTGTTTTTGACGCCATTTATTGCAAAAAGGGAAGAGAACCTGTTCTTGCAAACCTGTTCGAATCAGTCTGTGCGGCAGAAGGATTTAATACCGGGCTTACATGGCTTGATGACCGCAGTGAACTTTATGATAAGATGCGTACAGAAGTGAGAATGGGAGCCCTGAACAGGATGCTGAATGCAAAACCGGGACTTGTTTACACAAAATTCATAAACCTTACCGAAGAGGAAAAAGAACGTTTTTATGATGCCCCGGCATATATCTCGGGGTTTGACTTCTCATAATGTAAGATAAGTTGACCGTATTTTTTATTATTTTTGCAGCATTATCGGGTTGTTAGCTCAGTTGGTTCAGTCCGCCAGCCGGCGGATGACAGGAAAGAGCATAATGGATAATAA
>CAZHRV010000057.1:0-4061 GCA_964535035.1 uncultured Rikenellaceae bacterium | reverse complement strand
CTGAGGATCGTCTCAATAAGGCCGGGGAAGAACTTTGATACTGCATATTCTGTTTTGCCAAGAAAAGAATGGACAGATTTGAATTTCCTTTTCCTGATCTGTTTAATTAGCAATGATGCTGTCTTTTCAGCAGATACTCTTCTTACTTTCCTGTCGGGAAGCGGTGCCAATTCACCTTCTGCATTATACTGGACCTTTGCCGGATCATTCTCCGTAAAACCGACATATGCCACACCGATATGCACATTCTGGCCATGAAGTTCATTCTTAAGGCTTTGTGCAAGTGAAGTAAGTGCCATTTTTGATGCAGAATAACCGCTGTAACCCGGAAGGCCGAAAAGGCCTGCAAGACTGGAAACAAACAATATGCTTCCATTAGTCTTTTTTATGTGAGGCAAAGCATACTTTGTCATGTAATAGGAGGCAAGCAGATTTACCTCTATCTGTTTTTTAAAAACTACTGACTCAGCCTCTTCAACAGTACCTGCGCCGGCAATGCCTGCATTATTTATAAGCACATCTATCTTTCCGAATCGTTCAATAGTCTTTTCGACAATATTCCTGCACACCTCTTCATCGGATATATCTCCCGGTATCTCTATCACATCACAGCCATTGAGGAACAATTTGTTTTTCAGCTCAGCCAGTTTTTCTGCATTTCTGCTGTTAATGCTTAGTTTCGATCCAGCTCCTGCAAGCAGAAGACTAAGTGCTTTGCCAATACCCTGACGTGCACCTGTAATTATTATAACCTTATCCCTGAAATATCTATTATTCATAAAGCAGTCTGTTAATTTTGCATGGCGAGCCAGTCATATGCTTCTTTTATTGCGATTTCTACCGGTGTTTGTGGCAGTTTTAACTCCCTGACCGCTTTTTCAGATGTATAATAATTGAAATCACCTGATACAACTGCTGTCCTGTATGTGAGTGATGGTGTAAACCTGAAAATCTTTGCAGAAGCTGAAAGTAAAAATCCGAACAGACTGGCAACAAATTTCGGTATCAGTATCCCGGGAGGAGTCACTCCTGAAGCTGCCGCCATTTTGCCGAAAATTTCTTTATAGCTGAGATTCTCATTACCAAGGATATAACACTCTCCTGTTTTACCCATGGTCAGGGCATTTGCCACTGCTACTGCCGCATCCTTAACATAAACGAAGTTCCTTCCTCCAGGTGCAAATCCTGGTAACTTTCTGTTTTTCACGGCCATGAGCATTTGTGCCGAACCATATTTTCCACAATAAGGACCAAGCATGAATGTCGGATTAAGGATCACTGCAGGCAAACCGCTGGATTTTACAAGCTCCAGCACTCTCTTCTGTGCTTCAAGTTTCGTGTCGATGTAATCCAGCTTATACTTGCTGCTAGAGAAGGGTGTCAACTCATTTCCGGGTTTATCTTTTGTTCCAAATCCAAATGAGTTTGCGGTTCCAATATAGATCACCTTTTGAATTCTTTTTTCCAGCGCCGCCTTCATTACATTAATTGTGCCATCCACATTGACCTTATATTGAATTACGGATCTGTTAGGATAGGTTGAGGTGTTCGCCGCTGTATGTATCAGCGCATCACAGCCATCAACGGCTTCAAGAACTGAAGTATAATCAAGAATATCCCCATAAAAAAACTTGATATCAAGGTCTTTAATGGTGGAAATATCTTCACCCGTTTTTATGAAGGCCGCAACTTCGTGACCTCTGGTAAGCAGTTCCCTGATTATATTACTAGCCAAAAAACCGTTTGCTCCAGTGATGCAGATTCTCATTGGGATAACTTATTTAGCTGAAACTTATTCCAGTGATTACTCCGGATCATTCTATCTCGTAGTTATCAGGATCACTCCGCCAGCCCCTCTTGTTCCGTACATTGAAGCGGAAGAACCTTTAAGGACTACTATTGATTCGACTGTAGAAGGTATTATATTATTTATATTATCAGTAGGCACACCGTCAACTACCACAAGGGCCGGGACACTGCCTGTAAGGTTTTTCGAACCATGTATCACAACACTTCCTCCATCGATCTTTACTCCCGGCACCTCCTCCTGTATCATCTCTGAAACAGTTGCGTAAGAGGCATATTTGTTTTTGGTGCCATCTACTTTATCTACCGGTATTGTCAGGCTCTTCTCTTTAAGGTAATTATAACCGACATTGACTGCCTCTTCAGCCGCGACATCAGGCTGATCGTTCTGAACCTGGCCGGAAGATGCTTTGTATTCAAGATTGATAACAAGCCTGCCGTTTATCTGCTCTTCTATAATGCCATTGGTAAACGAGAGAGCCCCAATAAGGTTTGCCTCACGCTTCACCTTTATCCTGAAGCTTCCTTTTGCGTCTGTAACCGAACTGGTATTTTTCCCGTCTATCATTATTATCGCATTGGAAACAGGATATTGCCTGGAGTCAACCACTTCACCGGAAATGGTTATCTTTGCGTTTTTCTTCTGTGCTGATAACGGGCTAACTATCAGAACAGATAACAGGATTAAAAGAAGTGCTTTTACTTTCATATTTCCAACTTTTAAAATTCTAATTTTTCATTCTTTTTACAAAGTTAGTAAATACATAATAAAGTATTATTGTTTATTACTATTTAAGAAATATTAACTCTTTATTTAGCTCAATAATTGTACCAAAATATTCTCCTGTTATAGTATTTGTGCAAACAATTAAGTAGTATAATACTATCCTGATTTAAGACCTATGGAATACATCCTAACCAGATAACCCGGTGGAAAAAAGAATTTTTGGAATAAGTGCCAGGTAAAATAAATCAGAACGTTGGTTTAATTACAATATCAATACGGCGGTTTTTTCTGCGCCCTTCTTTAGTTTCATTATTGGCAACCGGATTATTTTCCCCTTGTCCTACTGAACTAATGTTCATTTTGTTGAGCTCCTTCATATTCGCTTTTAAATATTCAGTAACGGCATCAGAACGTTTCTGTGAAAGTTTTAAATTCAAAGAATCGCTTCCGAATGCATCAGTATATCCTTCTACAATTACTTTGCTGTTGGGAAATGTATTAATAGCATTTTGAACCTTGGTCAATAAGCCAAAATTTTCCGGTTTTATTTCCGACTTCCCTACTTCAAAGTCAAAGCCATGCATCCTTATAATAACATTGTCGCCTGAACGAAAAACCATTGCTTCCGAGCTGTCGAATATATTATTCACTATATCAAACTTCTCATTAATTTTTGTCTGAAAATCGATTTTTTTAGCAAGTTCGGCCTTTTCATTTTCAATTGCCTGCATTCTTGATTTATTCTCAGCAGTACGTTTGCTTATCTCAGTAATAAACTCATTATTAAGCGCATTTCTTTCTTTTTTCAGAACTTCGATATTAGCCTCCAATTGCTCAATTAAATAATCCTGCCGGGAGTTCTCCATAATAAGGCTGGCGTTTTTCACTTGTAAATCATATACATAGTTTACTATTTTATTCCCGGGCTTGTTAAATCCTTCATCAAATTCTGCGACAAAACCAACTGCTTCAGCAATATTTATTAACGGAGTTTCCAGATTCAGGATTACATCTTCCATTTCTGTATTATCATCGTCTATTTTTTTAATCATATTATTAAGGAAAATAGCATGCTTTGCTTCATATTTAGCTTGTTTTGCCAATATACGGGGGTAATCCATATCATAACGGTTTGTTTCAAGTTCCTTTTCGGTTTCCGATAACAGCGATTTTGCTTTTTCAATAGTTTTTGGCGCTTTTTTATCAACGTTCATATCATCGGCTTCTTCTATTAATTTACGGGTTTCTTCAAGTAAATTTGTTTTTATGGCAGATAGTTCAGCTTTTCTGTATATTTCTATTGCTTTAACAGATTCTTTATATGAGTCATCCCTATCTGCTTTTTCTAATTTCTCGGTTGCCTTAAGAAAATGTCCTTCTGCTTCTAACCACAGTTCTTTTGCAAATATATCAGCTCCCACTGAGAAAGCATCTTCACGTGCATTTAATGAATTTGCAAAAACAATTCTAGCTGAATAACAAAAGTCTATCGATCTTTTAAAGTAATTTACCGCTTCAGTAAGTGTTT
>CAZHRV010000056.1:0-17374 GCA_964535035.1 uncultured Rikenellaceae bacterium | reverse complement strand
CCGGTTATTTGGTTTGCGAAAATAGGAAATCTTTGGCAAATTGTTGTGAAACCAGCATATTGATGTTAATTTTGCTGCCATAAGGTCCCGTAGTTCAATGGATAGAATGACAGATTCCGGTTCTGTTGGTTGGGCGTTCGAGTCGCCCCGGGATCACGAAAAGCAGCCAAAGAAGGCTGCTTTTCAAGTAAAAAGTAGAAAGTAAAAAGTTTAAATGAGATGAGGGGCGACGAGAACGCGAAGGGATGGAGCGTTCGAACCGAGCGAACGAAGAGAGCGACCCTGTCCACCCATCAAACCCGTAATATTTCAATCATTTCCGTAATCGCTTCAGCCTCAGAAGGATCCTTTGCCGGCGATAAACCCAGCAGCGATCTGGCATGGTTAAGATCCCTTCGTGAGATATAATCCTTTCCTATAAGTATATAATAATGTATTGCCGATTTCAGGGTATTGGCCTTAATCCTGAAAGTATGGGGACTTAATCTTGAAGGAAAGGTATGGACATATCTCGATTCATCATTGTGATATTTCAGCATCCATTGAGATTTGTCTGACAGTGTAATTATCCTGAAATCATTGAACCTTTTCCCTGTCCAGTCAGAAAAGGCCGGTCTTTCCATCAGTTTTTCAGAGTTAAGAAATTCTGTAATCTCCCTGCAAATTCGTTTAATTGATAATTTACCTGAATAGACATCCATAACAGATGTTCCGATATGCCTGATCTCCATGATCAGACTATTATTATCGGATTTTTTCTCTTCAGATATTTTATGGTTTGTATATTCCCTGATATAAGCAAGATGATGTTTTAAGGGATTGAACTGAAATGGTTCCGGTATCTGAAATGCAATATTCATGATGTCAATATTACTATAAGTTCGGGGGAAAGGATAATAAAACAATATTACAATCTGCATCAAAATGATTCCAGAGGAAAATTAACTTTATGGTACAAAAACAAAGCTATATTGGAAAAGCCGGACAACCTGACAACATTTAGCCGGGAAAAATGACCATCTTTAGCCGGAGTAACATACTTATTGTCAAGATATGTATGTTATCTTTAATGGCAATGTAGTTAAAAATAGTTAGTGATTTTTAAGTAAATCACCAAATTTTAGTAAGTAGTATTAATCAAATTTGATTTATTAATATTCAAATTATTCTGTTATAAATCATACTGTTTCATTTTATTAAATAAAGTCTTTCTGCTTATTTTTAAAAGATTGGCAGTTTCGGTGCGTTTATAATTGCATTTACTCAGGGCTTCAATAATTAGTTCCTTTTCAAGTTTCGAATTAATAGATTTCAGGTTTTCATCCAACCCGGAGTTAAACTCAAGCTTAGTTCCGTCTATTGCAGGATATCCTTTAATTCTCATTGGCAAATGTTCACGGGTTATTGTTCCTTCCTTACAAAGAATCATGGCGCTTTGTATAGCATTCTGTAAATCCCTGATATTCCCGGGCCAATTATAATTTAGCATTTTGTCCACAGCTTCTTTCGACATATTTTTAACATTAAGACCTAATTCACAATTGAACATATTTATAAAATACTCAATAAATAGTGGTATATCATCCTTTCTTTCACGTAAAGGGGGAATTTGAATCGGGAAGATATTTAATCGATAATAAAGATCCAGACGGAAACTACCCTTTTGGACTCTTTCCTCCAGGTCATTATTGGTTGCCGAAAGGATTCTTACATTTACAGGAATAGGTTTTATTCCTCCCACTCTTGTTATTTTTTTATCTTCCAGAACCCGTAATAATTTTACCTGTGCGTCGAGAGGCAATTCTCCCAATTCATCAAGAAACAAAATACCTCCATTGGCCTGTTCAAATTTTCCGGGTTTTGTTTCCTTAGCATCAGTGAACGACCCTTTTTCGTGGCCAAACAATTCGCTCTCAATAAGACTTAATGGAATAGCACCACAGTTTACTGCGACAAAAGGTCCATCTCTTCGCCTGCTTGTTTTATGTATTGCGGTTGCAATTATTTCTTTTCCCACTCCACTTTCGCCCTGAATTAATACTGTTGTATCTGTATCGGCTACGCATTTGGCCTGTTCAATTACCTTTTTCATTTTTCCATTCGTCCCAATAATCGAATCAAAGGATTTCTGTTCAGCAAGTTTTCGTTTGAGGTCAGATATTTCAACTGTAAGTCGTTGATGGTCTATTGCACGTTTGATTAATAAAAGGAGTCGATCATTGTCGAAAGGTTTTTCAAGATAATCATAAGCGCCTTTTTTTATAGCATCTACAGCAAGGGATACCTCCCCATGTGCAGTAATAATAATAACGGTTAAGAATGGATTTTTCTCTTTAATAGTCACCAGGGCGTCAATCCCGTTAAGTCCGGGCATGTTTTGATCCATTAAAACTACGTCAGGCTTATAAGAGTGTAAAATTGCTATGGCTTTTTGTCCGTTTTCAACTGATTTCACTCGATAATCTTCGTCTTCGAGCAAACGGGTAAGTACTTTTCTGATTTTTTCTTCGTCGTCAACAACTAATATTTGTGGGGTTTTCATAAATTCATGATGATTTCGTATATTAATAACATTAGCTGACAAATTATTTAACTGGGATTCTAATTTTAGCTTTGGTGCCCTTCCCCGGATTGCTGAAAAATTCAATATCACCACCATGTTGGTTAATAATCCCATACGAAATAGATAAACCGAGGCCGGTCCCTTCGTTTTTTGTTGTGAAAAAAGGGTCGAAGATCTTATCAAGGTTCTCATTAGGTATCCCCTTCCCATTATCAATGACCTCTATCAGATATTCAGGGGTATACCTGTAGTGCCCATCAGAGAAAATAATATTAATATCAATTTTGCCTCGCTCACTTTCAATTGCCTGAATGGAATTCATAATTATATTCAGAAATACCTGTTTTAACTGGCTGGGATCAGCAAATATATCTTCTCTCTCTGTCTGATAATTAAGACATATTTCTATTCCTTCTTTTCGTGCCGTATTTGAGACCAGTTGAATGGTTTGCAAAAGAATATTTTTTAATTGTGTATTTTCTTTTTTCAATGGCTGAGGTTTAGCGAATGATAGCATCCCTTCGATAATCTCATTAATACGGTCTACTTCAGAAATAAGATCATTGGCCATTTCAATATCCGTCGAATCGTTATATTTTCTTCTTAAAAACTGGATAGAACTTCGAATAGAAGTAAGGGGATTACGTATCTCGTGGGCAGCTCCGGCAGAAAGTTCCCCGAGGGTAGCTAAACGATCAGCCCGGTACATTTTTCTGGTTCGTTCTTTTTGTACCTGGTAAAGCAATGCATTTTCAAAGGCAAACCCTGCTTGATCTAGAAATATTTTTAAGTATTGCAATTCATTATTATCAAAAGGAACATTGTTTTCTTTATTACAAATACAGACCATTCCACGTACCTGGTTCATTACTATGAATGGATAGATTAGTGAAATATTTCTCTGTTTGAGCAATTCCTGTTCTCGTTTGGTAAAAAAATCAAATACTTGCGCATTTTGATTTACCTCAAGAAAAGTTTTATTAACTGAAAGCCAAAAAACTAATTTGTCAGAAGTATTGAAATATAAAATGTCTTTTGGGTGCGAGTTGGAAATAATATTTTCGACCATTAAATACCTGTTCAAATCAGGATTTAGCATTAGTATAAAGATGTGATCTGTCTTCAACAGTTCCTTTAATCTGGCCAAAAAATTATCTTTTAGCTGTTCCAGATCAGTTATGATCGAAAACGATTCATTCATTTCAGACAAAAACCTTTTAAAATTTTGGTTTAAGTCATTGTTCCCTTGTTTGAAAAACATAACCACTTATAATGAAATTTAAAAGTAAGAAATGAATTCTTCTTTCCCAAATAAACCAATTTAATTATGGGTAAATAATTACTCAATATCTACCAGAATTACTCATTTAAACATATTTAAAATTTAGTATAATTGTTATAATAAATTGAATATAAGTACTTTAATCCTTTTGGCATAAGTATTGTGTTAGAACCTTCAATAAATAAGCTGACACCTTAAAAGATAATAGTGAAAGGTTTAAAGTTTCTGGCATTTGGATTAATAATGTTTTCAGGAGTGGCAAAGTCGCAGGATACTCTCTTTCTTACCTGCCCCAGCGCTATTGAAATTGCTTTAGGCGAAAGCTATTCAACCCGTTCCTTTAAGATAGATAAACAAGCTATGCAATATTATTTCAGCTATTATAAGGCAATGTTTAAACCACGGCTCGATCTGAACTTAGATGCACCTTTGTGGCTCGAATCTGTTACGGAAATAGAACAGGCTAATGGTTTACCTGTTTACAATTCTGCCGGATCTCTTCAGGTTGGTGGAAACTTAAGTTTTACTTATGTATTACCAACCGGTGGAAATTTATCCTTATCCACAAATCCATTTCGCCGGAATTTTACTACAGTGCTTGCCAGTGACAATAGTACATTAAAAACCGACATGTTTAACAGCCAGTTTTCGTTATATTTTACTCAACCAATATTTACCAAAAACAAATTGCGTGAGAATTTACGTGAGGCAGAATATAACTATCAAAAATCGGAACATTATTATACACGCTCACAAATGGACATTGTGTATGATGTTACCCAGGAATTTTATGCATTATATCGCAGTAAGAAACAAGTGGAAATTGCCTTGGAGAAACTTACAAATTCAGAAGAATCGTTCCGTATAGCCAAATTGAAACTGGAAGGCGGACGTATGGCCCAGGGCGATGTGATGAGTGCTGAAGTTTCAGTAGCACAGAATAAAGCCGCCTATCTGAAAGCCATTAACCAGATGCAAAACGAGGAGGACCGGTTTAAGCAACTGATAGGCCTTGATCTCAATCGTAAAATATGGATTGTAACTGACCTTGAGTATAAACCTATCCTGATTGATGAACAAAAAGCCACTGATGAGGCTCTGAAGAACAGGCTTGAAATAAAGGAAACAGAGATGGATATTAACCTTTTAAAGATTGAAGTTGACAGAGCCAGGCGCGTAAGGGAATTTCAGGGTAATATTTCAGCATATTATGACTTAACGGGGATTAGTACACTTGGGGCAGGAACAACTACACAATTAGTCCAATCGTCTTTTGACAATATCAGAAACCGTCCACCTAACAGGGGTATTGCTCTCACCTTCTCGTTGCCAATTTACGATTGGGGGAGGGGCTCTTCCAAAGTAAAGCAGGCAAAGTTAAATCTCCAATCGAAGGAACTTTATAAAGAGAATCAGGAAATAACTATCCGCAGGGAAGTTCGGGAAATAATACGTTCGGTAAACGAATCGTCTGAACAGCTCAATATTCACCAAAAGAATCTCGATCTGGCCCGTCAAACCTACCGTATAAGCCAAATCCGTTTCGAAAATGGTGATATTTCAAACCAGGACCTCACAATAGAACAGGAAAGACTTGCAACTATTCAATTAGATTATCTTGATGCATTTATAGGCTATCAGCTTTCAGTAAATGATTTAAAACGGAAGACAATGTGGGATTTTGAGAATAATAAGAGTTATGTGGTTGAATGGGAGGTAAAAGGTAATCAGTAATCGGTATTTAAAAACTATATCATGAGAAAAATATTTACAATCGCCCTTCTATTTATTTTCTTTACTCCCGGACGTTCCCAGGAAGACCAGGCAGGTATCGCCCTCGATCTGAAAAAAGCTCGTGCCGCATACGAAATTGCAAAACAGAAATACGATAATGATAAAGAACTTTACGACCAGAAAGCCATATCGCTCTCTGAGTTCAATAACTCTAAAAACGAATCCTTATCAAAGGAGGTCGACTATCAGAAGCTTATATTGAAGCTCATTTCACAACAATCGTATATCATTATCGAAAAAGCTGTGAAATATCAAAATAATAAAGCTGAAAAAAGAGTACAATTAACCCTTCGCAGTTCCACGGAAGGAAACCAGGATTACATCAGGCAGTTCGAACAACATTTCGATGTGTTTACTCCTGAAATGCGAACAGCCAAGGTGTATAATATTTTTGTATCCATCAACAATATTACTGATAACACAATCATTGGATCGCCTTATGAAATACGCATTCCCTATATCGATAACGGCGCCACTGCAATGGCTGATTTTAATCTGTTGCGCGATGCCGAAAGCGTTCAGGTTGTATTAAACTACAATGGTAAGAAAGATACTAAGAATATTTACCTCGAGAAAGATGCTTCTGCCAATATGGTGGCTATCACTGCTTCTCAATTCGCTCAGGAGACCGATTTGGGCTCATCCGCTTCGTATGAGCTGAGCCTTGAACGTTACTCTTCGTCCGATGATGTGTACAGGTTCATGGTGGTCAACCTGCCCCGGCAGGTATCATACGATCTTTATGACGCCGACAATAACGCCCGCCTTTCGCAGCTTAAATTCAACCAGGGAGTGAATATTCGGAAACTTTCACTGAAAGCTTATTTACCTGACCGCGAAGACGATGATATTAAGATAGACAAACCCCTCGATTTCTATGTAATCGTTCTGAACAATGCAGAATACAACAAATTTGGCGATACCCGTAATATGACCCAAAATGAAATCAATCAGATTCAGGCGGGTAAAATCAAACTGGAACTTATACCCAAAGGTGTTGGTCGGATTACGGTAAAAGCCCCCTCGCTCTACCACGAAATTAAGACCGGCGACAGCCTCTCTATGAAAATTACCGTGATGAACGATGGTACCCGGGTGCTTGATAATATTAAAATAACCACCGAAAATCCGCTTAACTGGAAGACGGTAATTTTGCCGGATGTAATTTCTACTCTTGCTCCCGGTAAAGAGCAGGAAGTGCTGCTGAACATACTTCCTCCCAATGATGTAAATGTTGGAGCTCAGGAGGTGAAAATCAAAACACAGGCCACCGCCAATAATAGAACAGTTGAGACAGAGGATAAAACAGTCCGTATCCAGGTGGAAGCCAGAACCCCCATCTTTGGCACAATTATGCTTATCCTGCTTTTAGTTGGGGTATTGGTGGGGATAGTAGTGTTTGGGATAAAGATCAGCAAGAGGTAAACAGTGATCAGATTTAATCTTTATAATCGAAACAATAAATATAGACCAAATGAAAAAGACCATTTTCTTTACAATTATTCTTATCAGTTTCATCCAATTACTCCCTGCCCAAGAGACTGGAAAAGTAAAAGTTTCTTCTGCTTTGGAGATGCTTACAAAACATCCATGGGTAAAAATACATGACCAACTGGGCACTGTTCAATTGGAGTTTACAAAGGATTTAACTTACACTGTAACCTTGAAATCCAGTAATGAAACTATTAAGGGAACCTTTTCACTAAAAGGAGATTTGCTGACTTTTGAAACTGATTCAAGTTGCAACATGAAAGGGAAATATACTATTTCGGTAGCAAAAGAGATTATAACTTTCGTTCTGAAAGAAGATCAGTGTAGCGGAAGGAATGAGATTACACCCGGCGTTTGGAAGACATTAAAACAATGAGATTAAGCTTTTCATAGAAACAATTCGGAACATCAGACTTTAATTCAAATAATTATGCTACAAGCAATTGATTTAACAAAACGGTATGAGGATCAGCAATTAGCGTTGGATGCTTTGAACCTCGAGATTAAAGAAGGTGAAATATTTTTTCTCCTGGGAGCCAATGGCGCCGGAAAAACCACCACCATCAACCTGTTTCTCAACTTTATTGAGCCAACTGGCGGTAAGGCGTTGATTAACGGTATCGATGTGACCAAAGAACCGTTGGAGTCAAAGAAATACGTCTCATATGTTAGTGAGAATGTAATGCTTTATGGAAATTTCACCGCTCGGCAGAACCTCGATTTCTTTGCCAAACTTGGAGGTAAGACCAATCTCACGAGGGAAGATTATTATATGCGCATGCGTGAGGTAGGTTTGCAGGAAGAAGCTTTCGAGAAAAAGCTTAAAACTTTTTCAAAAGGGATGCGCCAGAAAGTAGGGCTGACTATTGCCATAATCAAAGATGCTCCTAACATCCTGCTCGATGAACCAACTGCCGGCCTAGACCCCAAAGCGGCCGCTGAACTTCTGCAAATACTTGTGAACCAAAAACGCCAGGGTAAATCCATACTCATGTGCACACACGATATATTCCGTGCGAAAAATATTGCCGATCGGGTTGGCATTATGAAAGAAGGCCGCTTGGTGATGGTGCGCACGCGCGAGGAATTCCTCGAAGACGATCTCGAAAAGATCTATATGAATTACATGCAGGAAATGGTAATTGAAAAAGTTTAAATCTCAAAATGAAAAACTTTAAAACACTGCTCCTGAATGAATTTATGCAGCAGATTCATTCGTTTCGCTTTGTGCTCACCCTATTCGTGACTTTTGTAGTGACCGTTGTTTGTGTGTATGTACAGGTGGTGGATTTTGCTGATCGTCAACAGACATACCAGGCAGAACAAACAAAAGCCATAGACAAGAGTAAACAAGCCAGAATTTACTCAGAGTTTAATGTGCCTGTGTTTATAAAGCCAAATCCTCTCTCAATCTTTTCGCGGGGTTTTGATGAAAAAGCCGGGAATTATGCGAATATATCAGTTTTTGAACTGCCTGAACTCAAGAGTTCATCCCAAAAATCAAATCCATTTATGGAAATTCTGGAGAATTTCGATGTAATTAACATTGTTGAAATAATTCTTAGCCTTTTAGCACTTTTTATTGTAGGCGATGTAATTTCTGGCGAGCGGGAGAATGAGACGCTGAAACTTGTATTTAGCAACCAGGTAAGTAGGACAGAGTATTTTCTTGCCAAATATGTGGGAAGTCTTATTACCCTGGTTATCCCTTTATTAATGGTTTTTCTTATCACATCATTATTTATAACATTTCATCCTTTAATTATGTTAACAGGATTGCAGTGGTTAAAAATACTATTGTTGTTTTTCTCTGGTTTTTGTTACCTGTCGGTCTTTATTTTAATTGGGCTGACCATTTCTGCCCGTGTTTTTCCCGCTGCAAAAGCTATTATAGTTTGTCTTGTGGTGTGGATTACTACAGTTAATATTTATCCCAACTTAGTAAACTATACCGTTAGCAGCCTGGTGAAAATACCTGAAACACATCAATTGACTGCTGAAATTAAGCAGTTAAATGATGAAATGCAAAAAAAAATCGATGAAAACGAAAAAGAGGTTCCTTCCGGCCCTGTAACTTGTAGCAATTGCAGTTTTGGGCCTATAACAAGTATGATATTCTTGGGCAATAAAGATTTTGTTCTGAGAGCAGAAAAGCTAAATGCTCTGAATCTTCCAATACACTTCGAATATCAGGGGAAAATAAATGCTGAAAAAAAACGATTTAAACAGCAACTGTTTCATCAGCAAAAAACAGGAAGTTATTTTCTCCAGTTGCTACCAAACTTCCAATTGTACAATGGCAGTTCCATCATAGCATCCACAGATTTCAAATCAAGAGATATAGTATTGCACAACTCTTTGGAGATATTCAGATCGAATACTATGGATTATATAAAATCAAAAGATGGTTTTGGATTTAAATTTTTTACTCCCATGAAACCAGAGCAACTAAGAAATGACTTTAACGATTATACAAAAGAAGAAAAGGATTTGTATTCCAATTACAAACAGCCACTCGATATTTCAGATGCACCTCAGTTCTATTTTAAGTATAAACTAAAAATTCCTGTGGATATACTTTTTCTTGTTGTGCTCAATGCTATTTTCATATCACTGGGTATAAGGATTTTTACTCATGCAAGGGTCCATTAATTATCGAATATTATGATTAAATATTTATATATAAAGGAAATCCGGCAATATTTATACTCCGGGAAAATAATATTTGCTACTGCGGTTATTCTTTCCCTGTTTATTATCAATGCGTTGGTGTGCCAACGTAATTATGCCCAGGTGAATGAACTGTATAACCAGGAAAAATTGACAAATCAAGAAAATATCAGGAGATCATGCAGTTCATTTTCCGATTTAGTTTTTATTGACCAGCAATCAGTTAAACCTCCTTCCCATATAGCCTTTATTTGCGATGCATCAGCTAACAAATTGGATGATGCAGTTACCGTAAATGCGTTCCGCCTAAGTTCGTTAGAAAAACTGGGACCGGATAATCCTTATTTTTCATCGTTTACAGCGATCGATTGGACAAATATCATATTAATTGTATTTAGTTTTCTTAGTATTAGTTTATGTTATAATGCATTCTGTGGAGAACGTATGGAAGGAACTTTAAAGCTGTTACTTTCGAATTTTGTTTCACGTTGGAAAGTTTTTATTGCCAAATACCTGGGTATTCTTTCCGTTTTAGCAATACCCCTTCTTGTTGGTATTCTTATACATTTGCTGGTAATTCGTATTGGTGGCAAGATTGAACTGGACCTGAACGATTATTGGCTTATCTTGCTTTTCCTTATATCATCCGTTTTGTTTATTTCAGTCAATGTTTTGCTCTTTCTCTTTATTTCCACGGCTACCTCCCGGCCAGTAATAAGTTTAAGTATATGCCTTATTTCCTGGCTCTTGCTACAGGTTGTGATACCTCAGATTTTCTGGACTTCTTCAAAAATGATGATTAAAATACCTACCTTTTCTCAAGTATCATCGGAAGATCAAAAACAATCGGAGAGTTTATGGAAATCGCCAGACTATTATGGAGGTTGGAATGGAGCCTGGGCAGGGAAAGCTCCTAATGAAAACGTATTGAAACGCGCTGCGTTAATGAATGCCCTTGATGCCTCTAACAATCAGATTTGGGGGGACTATACACAGAAATTATTCCGCCAGACCAACTTCGCCATTAATTTATGCAAAATTTCTCCATACAGCTTGTACGGTTTTCTTGGAGCTACGATTTCCGATAATGGATTTACGGGATTAAAGAATTTTTATACCCAATCGGAAAATTACAGGAAAATTCTTTATAAGTTTTTAATTGAGAAAGATAAAGCCGATCCTAAAAGCTATCATCTTGTGGTAAACGAATCGTGGTCGTTCAAAGGTTTTATGTCAAATTCAAGCCTCAAGTTCGAAGAATTCCCATATTTCGAATACAAAAGGCTCTCAGCAGTTAAAGCATTTACTGAACTAAAATGGGACATTTTCATTATTATATTCTGGAGTATGGTTTTATTCAGCATAGGCCTGATAGTGTTTGTGAGGAGCGATGTAAGGTGAAAGCAAGGTATTCACATATATAACTTAAACTTTAAAAACATGATCTGGCACATTGTAAAAAAAGATTTTCTCGACAATTTCACATCGGCCCGTTTTGTAGTAGGCTTTCTGCTTTGTTTGTTTCTGGTACCTTATACTGTATATACCGGAACAAAGGTTTATGAAAGCAGAGTAGAAAAATATCAGCGTGATGAAAAGAATGCTAATGAGATATTTACAAAAGCACAGGTCTACGCGCAAATACAACCCATGGCAGTAATTCAGCCCAGTCCTTTAAACATTTTTTGCAAAGGGATCAGTGAGCAGGTAGGAAGCCTGGTGAATCTCAGGAACAATGAGGTTCCCACTTTTGCTACCGGTATCACCACCATGTATGAGAACCAGTTTCTGAACCGCTTTGTCAGTCTGGATTTTGTGAATATTCTTGCTATTATACTTTCACTGATAGGCGTGTTCCTATCTTATGATATTTTTTCAAGAGAAAAGGAAGATGGTACTTTGAAGCTTTTATTAAGCAATCATGTAAAACGCTCTGACTTCTTTCTGGGAAAAGCAGGGGGTATTCTCCTGACTTTTATTCCACTGTTGCTTGTATGTTATATCCTTGTATTTATAATACTTTGGATATCTCCTTTTGTAAGCCTGTCGGCAGATGATTATGCAAGAATCCTGTTATTGTTTTTATTCAGCCTGCTTTATCTTTCGTTTTTTATCTTCCTTGGAAGCTATATTTCCAGCAAAGCCAGAACTTCTTCCACCAGTCTTATTATTAATCTCTTCATTTGGTGTTTTTTATTATTTCTTCTTCCCAATGCTATGTCATACTTAGGAAAGAATATAGTCAAAATCGATAATTACAGTATTGTCAGATTGAACATGGGTGATCTCGATGGTGAATTCTGGGAAAAAAGAGGTGAGTTGCAGCAACAGGTACAAAAAGAAACAGGTTTGGAAAATCATAGTTGGAACCTTTGTGCCGGGTGGAATTATGGTCCGGTACTGTTATGCTTCACCACTCTTGATAATATGATCTATGAGCGAAAGATGCATGAATCAACAGCCCCAATGGTATTGGATTATGCCACTAAAAAGTGGCATTTACAGGAGGCCTATCTGAACCGTTTATATCGGCAGCAGAAAATAATAAAATATCTCTCCAGCCTTTCGCCTTCGGAGGTTTTGAAATACGTATCAGCATCTCTTTGCAAATCCGACATGGAAAGTCATGTTGATTTCATGAACCAGGCGCGGAGCTACCGTGAACAGTTTTTTAATTATTATAAAGAAAACAAAATCTTTTCTTCTTATAATTACTTCTCACCACATAAGGAATCTGAGATTCCCAAAACACAGGAAGAAGCAGTAATTATGCAGGCACAATGGAGATTGACAGCCAAACCGGAATCAACCTTTGACTTGTCTTCGTTGGGATATGTTTCCACGTCAGCTTTACCCCGGTTTATTTATAATGAAAGGGGTATATTGGATGGATTGGCAGATCAGCTCTGGATATTTGCGGTTCTGATTGCAGCCTGTACTGTGCTGATTTGGATCACCTACAGTTCATTTATAAAATATGATATCCGGTAATATAATCTAACTCATATGCTAAAAACAATCATCATACGGGAACTACAGAATCATTTATACAGCCTTCGGTTTATCATTGCCCTGATGCTCACATTGATTCTGTTCGGGACTTCATCAGTGTCTTTCATAATTGAGTTCAAAGAACAAAAAAGCACATATGAGCAGGGAATGACGAAAATTCAAGAAAACATGAAAAATGTTGCCAGTAATGCCTCAAATTTTGCCCAAAACATTAATGCGATCCCCTTTGCTCCGCGTAATTCGGCATTTATTGCATCCTGTCAGGAGGAATCCATACCCAATACTATAATTTATAATGCTTTTAATGTGTACGGTTATGATATTACAAAAGGAAATAATAATCCTTTTATAATGCCTGCTAAAAATATAAACTGGGAATTCATTATGGTGCTGTTATTCAGTTTCCTTGCCATCATTTTCACTTTTGATGCGGTAGCAGGGGAAAAGGAAATGAGAACTCTGGCGTTAAGCTTATCTAATCCGGTGTCAAGAGGTGTTATGCTTACCGGGAAGTTTTTAGGTACTGTTATCATCCTGACCATGTGTGTTGTAATGGGTATAGTTATGAGCATATTAATATTATTGTTTTCCGGTCAGACTATGATTACTTATGCTACAATTGCCGAAATAGGGGGCTTTCTGTTATTATCGTTCCTGCTTATTGCCTGTGCAAGTGCCATAGGACTTTTAACATCAGTATTGTGTTACAGTGCCAATACTTCCCTGCTCATCGGATTAATGATGTGGTTGATACTATTGTTTATTATACCACACACTACCTTGTTATTATCTAATAAATTGTTTCCAGTTGAATCTTCGGATGTAATTACACAAAACACCAATAACTCCCGTAAAATTATTGAGGCAAGCTTTCCTGATGGGAAATGGCATAGCGAAAGTAACAATCCTTTTACTCCCGATCATCAGATCAGAGCGAATATGCAAATGGAATTTATGCTGGGAGAAAAAAAAATCAGGGATAACTGGTATAACTCTCAGTTTTCACAGTATGTAAACACCAGTAAAATGACTTTAATTTCGCCAATGTTCATTTTTGAAATGGGTAATGAACACATGCTGAATGGTGGGTTCCAGCGGTTTAAAAATAACTGGGATGATCTGCATACCTATCAGGGGCAATTTCTTGCCTGGTTTAAAGCATTTGATGCCAAAGACCCCCAAAGCCCGCATTGGTACAATCCTTATGAAGATTATTCGACCTCAAAGAGCAAAATAAATATCGATGAAGTGCCGGTGTACTCTGAAAGTATTATTCCCTTTGCCCAAAGAATATCCCAAAGCGGCATTTACATTGCATTGTTGCTTGTATATTCAACAATTATATTTTTTGTGTCGTTTATGTTGTTCGTGAGGTATGATGTAAGGTAGATAATCGAATATTAGTAAGCTACCGGCCTTCTAATACTCTGGCAGAAAATATGATAAATAATTCATATCCAAATCCTCGGTTCATGATAGAAATCTTCTGGATTTATTACTTACGAATCAGAAAAATATTATATTCTTGATCCCGGGGCGACACTGTCCATTCATCAAACCCGTAATATTTCAATCATTTCCGTAATCGCCTCAGCCTCAGAAGGATCCTTTATCGGTGATAAACTCAGAAGTGATCTGGCATGGTTAAGATCCCTTCGTGAGATATAATCCTTTCCTATAAGTATATAATAATGGATTGCCGATTTCAGGGTATTGGCCTTAACCCTGAAAGTATGGGGACTTAATCTTGAAGGAAAGATATGGACATATCTCGATTCATCATTGTGATATTTCAGCATCCATTGAGATTTGTCTGACAGTGTAATTATCCTGAAATCATTGAACCTCTTCCCTGTCCAGTCAGAAAAAGCCAATCTTTCCATCAATTTTTCAGAGTTAAGAAATTCTGTAGTCTCCCTGCAAATCCTTTTAATTGATAATTTACCTGAATATACATCCATAACAGATGTTCCGATATGCCTGAGCTCCTTGACAAGGCTATTATTATCGGATTGTTTCTCTTCAGATATTTTATGGTAAGTATATTCTCTGATATAAGCAAGATGATGTTTTAAGGGATTGAACTGAAATGGTTCCGGTATCTGAAATGCAATATTCATGATATTTTTTTCAATCTTTTTTCAATCTTTTTTCTGATCTTTTCATAGGGTGGAGCAGGACCAACCCATAGCTCCTTGCCTTCGATATAAATAGAATCCGTTATTCCCCATTCTTTTACAATCTCCCTGTTCTCAACAGTATCAAATTCCTGGAGATTTATTTTTTCCGGAAATTCAAGGCAGGCTCTTTTAACACGTTCGCAGGCTATATTCATTGTCTGACACCAGCCATTTCTGAACATAGTCACATTTACTTTTCCTTCTCCTTTAACAGGATTCTTTAAGATTTTCATGAATTCAGGGGGCGTTGCCTTTTCATTGAATGGCTTCCACAGCATTCGCATAATACCGGTTTTATCAATAGTTTTGTATCCCTGTTTTCTGAACCATGATGCACGCATAAAAACAGGTATTATGAGTCCCCATACTACAAGTCCGTTTGCTCCAAGCTGTTTTACATCTTCTTCAGCAGCTTTCAGAAGGGCTTTCCCCATCCCCTGTTTCCTGTAATCGCCGCGTCCCTGTTTATGACCATGTACCCATATACAAAGGACCACATATAAGTTCTTTCCTGTAAAGGTCGAATATTCGATCGGGACATACTGGATCATACCTGCAATGATCCCATTATCATCCTGAACGAGTTTTACTCTCAGTCCCTTCTCTTTCATTATATTATACCATTTTTCCTTCTGGTCTCCGGCCTCTTTCATATCCTCAGACCATTCCTCGAGGCAGCAGAAATAGATATGTTCGGTGTCGGGAGTGATATTAACAACTTTCATATTATAAGATTATCGGATAAAACCTGCCAAAGTTATATCATGTTTATCTGGGAGCCAATTTTATTTTTAAATAGATCTAAATTTCTTTAACTACAGAGCCGGAAAAGTATTCAAAAGGAATTCACTATGTGCTTGTCAATGGAGTTGTTGTTGTAAAAGAAGGCACAATTGTGGAAAATGTTGCAAGTTGCAGGCTTTGCCAGCCGTAGCTGGACGAAGGACAGCGAAGGCTGGGTGCAGGTTGGTTATTCCTGAAAATAATATATAGAAAATTGAATTTTCGTGGATAATTTACTATTTTCGTGAAAAATCTGAGATGATAACACGATCACTGACAGCTGATATCATAAAATATCTGAATCATTTCCCTGTTGTGGCTATTATTGGCCCGCGGCAGGCAGGTAAAACCACCCTTGCCAAATTTATCGCCACAAAAATAAAAAAAGAATCTACCTACCTGGATCTTGAAAGGATGGAAGATCTTATCAAGCTCGATAATCCGGCTGCATATCTTGAAACCAGGAAAGATGAGTGCGTCATATTAGATGAAATTCAGAGAAGGCCTGAACTTTTTCCTGAAATGAGATCGTTGATTGACCGGCACAGAATACCTGGCAGGTTTCTCATTCTTGGAAGCGCCGGTCCTGCCCTGATGCGGCAAAGTTCAGAATCACTGGCAGGAAGAATTGTTTATGTTGAATTAACACCTTTTACTATTTCGGAGGTAAGTGATAAGGATATAGATAATCTCTGGATCAGCGGTGGATTTCCGGAAGCATTTTTATGTCGGGATGAGAAAATCAGAAATAAATGGCAGAGATCATTTATATCCACATATATTGAACGTGATTTACCGATGCTTGGACTTATTACTTCGCCTGTACAATTAAGTAAATTCTTTAGCATGTTATCAGGTATACAGGGTAATATTCTTAATGTTCAGGCACTTTCGCGGTCTCTCGGAGTGTCGGCAACAACTATAAACCGTTATCTGGATTATCTTGAGAAATCATTTCTTATCAGACGACTATCACCGTATTATTTAAATATTAAAAAGAGACTTGTAAAATCTCCTAAAATTTATTTGAGAGACACAGGTATTTTGCATTCTTTATTGGGTATTTCCTCTTACCGGCAATTATGGGATAATATCAATCTTGGGGTATCCTGGGAATCATTTGTTATTGAGCAGATTATTGCAAATCTGGATAATAATCTGCAAGCCTGGTTCTATCGTACACATGAAGGGACAGAGTGTGATCTGCTTTTAACCAGGACTGATAAACCGGTAGCATCAATTGAAATAAAAATATCCACTGTACCAAAAAGAACAAAGAGTCTGACTCATTCAATAAATGATCTTAAAACAGAACAGAATTTTATTATAGTACCCAAATGTGATGAATCATTCAGGATCAGGGGAAACATAACTGTTTGCCGACTAAGAGACTTCATAGATAATTATCTTCCAAATATTTAGTATGCCATTTCATTAACTTTCTTTTTTCAAATCGCCTGTCGCAAATCATAAATTATATATTTTCTCACCTTCTCCCATTCACCCATTCTCCCCTTCACCCCCTCTCGCCCTCCCGCCATCCATCGTCCTCCGTAGCCTTGGCGAAGAAGGATCTCCCCCTCATTCTTCTTCGTCCCA
>CAZHRV010000055.1:0-6175 GCA_964535035.1 uncultured Rikenellaceae bacterium | reverse complement strand
ACCTGAAGAAGCTATCATTTTCGGCATTGCGACCTGGTTATTTACAGATGATACAAGATTAAAATCCAATATTTGTTTTTCCCTATCAAGTTCTCTATGCCATACTGATATATTTTCAAAAAAAATGAATTTCTGAAATTTATATTCGATCCTGTTCCAGTTATTGCCCTGGTTAATTAACTGCACTTCCATTGCATCAGGAGCAAGTGCTTTAATATGATTATAATTAAGAAATATTTCAAGCAGGCAACCCGGATTTTTATTTGTTTTGAAGCTGCCGTAAAAAGAGAGGGTGGAATCGGTCTGAGTGAACATATATTGAATATCATCTGGTCCGCTAGCAAATATTGCTGGCTGGACCATGATGATCAGCCAGGTAAACAATAGAAGGATTTTATTATTCTTCTGATGCATTTTTTTGATCTCAAAAGATGCTGATCTTAATTAAAAATATTTCAGTGCATTTATTATTGCTCCTGGTTTTAGTTTCAGGGTCTGGTCTATTTCCGCATAGCTTAAGTATCCGCAATCTCTGCATAATGCTTCATTATCAGGAAACCTGCAGCACGAATAGATTTTATCTCCTTCGTAAATCTTGCAGATGTTCAAAGGCCTTTTCCAGTCGTTTCTTATCGCAGATTTAAGACCTGCCCTTGAATTCAGAATTTTGTATTTTCTTTTATTGATAAGTAATGTGGTTAAAATCTCTGTCTTTTCCTTCTCATTAATAAATAACTCATCATACCCGTAATAAGGAGTATGGAAATAGAAAAAGATGCCTCTGATTTTTTTTACCCCGTTTATAAAATCACAAAAATCCAGGATTTCATTTTTATTGATGTTGTTAATAGTAAAGTTAATATAAAGTGAAGGATGATTTGACTGATTTATATTCTCCATTATTCTTTCAAATACATTTCCTCTCAAAAAATCATTGGTTTTTTTCAGTCCATCCAAACTTATAAAAACAGTATCAGCTGATGTATCTAAAGGATAAGTCCCGTTTGTATAGATAATCGTGGCCAGGAATCCAATTTTATGTGCATATTTCACAACATCTTCAAGCCTGTTTTCACCATCACTCCAGAGGAATGGCTCACCACCCTCAAAATATATGGTTCTCCCGCCCTTATCATAAAAATTGCTGATCAGGTCTTTCGCATCTTCAAAACTCAGGTTATTGGGTGGCCGCTCATTTATTCTGCAATGAAGACATTTTAAGTTACATTTATTATTCATTACCAGACCACAGATAAGGGGGTTTTTTTCTTTCAAAAACCTGTAGGTTAGTACATATTTTACGCCATAAAAGAGATGCCTCATTTCAGCAGGTTTTTAAAATTTACGTAGTATCAAGATTATAAATTTAATGTATTATAAATACCAGATAGATTTTTATTTTCTGTCGTTTTTTTCAGTCCTTCAATATTTGATATTTCAGGAATATAATTTAGAAGCCTGCGGGCCCTGCTTATATTAAACCAGTGAGACCGGGTTAACTCACTGACCAAAAAACGAGTTAATACAGGTTCCCTGTTTCTCATAAATATTCTGTAAAGTGCTTCAGCCATAAATGAAACCATATTTGCAGTCCATACAGGGACTTTCTTTTTAACCGGTTCAACGCCTGATGCACGTAGTATCTTATCAAGGAAGTCCCATAATAATACAGGTTCTCCGTTTGTAATGAAATAGGCTTTGCCTGTTACTTCAGGATTGATTGTAATGGCCTGTGCGGCATTTATATGAGCTGCCACCACATTGTCAATATATGAGACATCTGTCAGATTAGTGCCATCGCCTATTCTTCGCAGCCTGCCTTTTTCAGCTCTTGAAATAATTCTCGGGAACAATTGATTATCGCCAGGGCCATATACCAAATGAGGACGCAGGGATAGTGTTTTAAGAGATGGAGAATTGGCTTGCAGAACCAATTGTTCTGCCAAAGCCTTTGTGGAAGTATAATAAGATACCGGCTTGACGGGATAAGGCATAGATTCGTCAGATCCTTCAATGTTGTTACCGTTAAAAACAACACTAGCGGAACTGGTATATATCAGATATTTTATTCTCTCCATTTTACAGGCATGAATTATATTTGTGGTCCCAGTTACATTTGTCCTGTAATAATCACTGTAACTACCTGAAATACCAGCTTTTGCGGCGACATGAAAAATAATATCAATATCCTCACATGCCCTTAAAACTGAATTCATATTAGATATATCACCTCTTTTCACATCAATGCCGGTTTTTCTAAGTGCGGGATAATCATTTCTTGAAAAGCTTGCTACTTTGTACCCTTTTTCAACCAGTTCAGTTGCAACGGCAGAACCTATAAAACCACCGCCTCCTGTGACTAAAGCATTCATTTAATTCTTTTTGCGGCCCAAATGGCCAGTTTTTCGCGAAAAATCTTGGCATTATGCCTCGGATCGACAGGAAAATCTTTTTTAAACAGGATATCTGATATTCCTGCTGTAATCAACGAAAAACTGCCCATTTCAATTAATTCCTGAATCAATTTTTTTGTCGGATTAAAACCGGATTTAAGCTGAATACAGATCACAGGCCTTTTTATTCCAGATCCATTAAACTCTACTCCAACAAGCGCGGAACGAACCACTTGAGGATGTCGGTTAAATACAGATTCACATGGTATGGTAAACAGGGTACTGTCAGGAGTCGTTACCCTGTGCGACTTCCGTCCATAAAACCATAGTCTTCCATGGTTATCAATTTTCCCCAGGTCTCCCATTCGATGCCATGTTTCGCGTGTTGTAATATCCCGGATCTTCGAAAGTCTGTCTGCATCATTTATTTTGAAATAACCAGGAGAGACCCATGGTCCTTTTACAATGATTTCTCCGACCTCATTTACGGGCATAAGTTTTGCATTTTCCCAGGATACTATAGGCAGATCAGTTATTTCAAGGATTTTAACATTAAGTGGTTCAACAGGATTCCCTATGCAAATCCCGTTTTCATTTTCAGATACATCTGAATAAATCCGGAGAAGTTCAGAAGCGGTAATGTCAGTAACTGGCAAAGCCTCGGTTGCACCATACGGAGTATGTATCTCCGCATTATCGGAAACCATCTGTCCGAATGATTCCAATATGTTCCTATGAACAGGTGCTCCGGCAGAGATTATTTTCCTTAATGAAGGGAGCTTTATTCTCCTTTTTAACCCATATTCCGCCAGCTTGTTCAGGATCATAGGAGATCCAAACATTTGTGTACATCTGAAATCAAGTATGTTCCTGATAATTTTCACCGGATCCAGTTTTACCGGATGCAACATATCCATATCTGCAATAACTGAAGAATTTCCATGGCAGATTGCAAACAGACCAAGTAAAGGGAAAGTGCAAAGGTCTGTTTCGTCAGAACCGATATTGAATTGTGATTTTGTTATCTCAATCTGATTTTTCAGCATGCCTGACGTATAAATGACTCCTTTGGCCGGACCGGTACTGCCGCTTGTAAAAAAAATTGCGGCTATGTCATCCGGATCATTTAAATGCTGAGGATATTGATCCGGATCATTATTTCGTAAATCCTTAAGTCGCTTTGATCTGCCAAAGCAAATAGTCCCGGTTGCTATTTTGATTTTTACTTTTTTAAAGAATGAAGGATAGAATAACCTCAATAAATGTGCTTTCGGAGTGCCGATAAAAGCTTCAGGGTCCAGATCAGAAAGTACTGCTACCATTGCCTTTATTCCCATTCCCGGATCAATCATGACAGGAACGGCACCAATTCTTAACAGAGCAAATGTCAGTACAAAAAAATCTGTTCCTGCAGGCACCAATATCAAAGTCCTGGTACCGTGTTTAATGCCTGCATGATCAAATCCAAATGAATATTTGTTTACTTTCTTCTCCAAATCACTGTATGTTATCTTTTCGGGGTAAAGTAGTGCAGGTTTGTCAGGAAAGCATTCAGCATTAAGCTTCAGATAGTCAGTAATGTTATTTATTTTCCGATTAATATCATTTCGATCAGATTTTTTCACAGGATGTTATTTTTGGTTCTTATAAAGAGCAACAGATACATTTATTCCCGAGCCAACCGTGAGAAAAATTATGTTCTTTGAATTTTTAAAACGGTTATCATCCCACACTTTCTTAAGAGCAAATGCCATGCCTGCCGTATGGAACACCTTATTCCCCTTATTTGACAATTCAATAAAATTATCATCCATGCCAATATGGATTTTCATCTTTTTTGTTAATCCCGTTGGGCTTTGTGACGGTATTATAAGATCTATTTCATCAAGTGCTTTTCCACATTCATCAAGGAAAGTAAACAATGATTTTACCGCACAATCAACACAAAAATCCAGATATGATGCTTTCTGTATGACATTCAGTATATTTTTACCTTTACCATTATTCCCCGTTTTGTTGTAAAATGTACAACTTCTGAATTCTTCACTATACTTCGGGTAATGATATGTTCTGAACAGGGAAAATCCATTCGAATCATTTGATTCTGAAAGAATTATTGCTGCTGCTGCTGAATTAATGTTGAACTCTTTTGACATACCAGGAAAAGGTTCGGAATCGCCCGTAACCACCATCCCATAAGATATTTCATGATTATTCAGTGATCCATGTATTATCTCTATTCCTGTCATCATGCCGCATCCTCCATTGTTTAAATCAAAAGAGAAAGTGTTATTGCAATTACAGGAATTGACTTTATTGGCTCTTTTTGTGCTTATCATCTCCTGAATCAATGAGGCAATTGCCGGTTCACCAATATTCCTGTGACGGTAAATACCGGTATTTATAATAAGCCCAAGATCTCCAGGCTTAACTCCGGAATCGATCAGGCATTGCCGGGCTGCCCTGGCTGATAATCTTATGGAATTCCCGGGGTAAAATCTTAAATGCGGGCGTGCCACAGCGACCATATTAATTAATGTTCCCATAGCGGTAAACCATTTTGTTCATTTTAAAGATCACTGCACCTATGATCAGACCAGATGCAAAACAGAGTAACATTATATTATCATGTTCACTGAATCGTCTTTCATTCAGGTATCTGTAAAGTGCCAGGAAATGAGTAGTTGATGCAGTATTGCCGGTTTCTTTGAGAGTTACCGCTATCTGTCCGGGTTTTTCCCCGAAGTATCCGAGGTAATAATTTGCTCCCGAGATAATTGAGCTTCGCGATGTTTGATGGGGAATTAGCCAGGCAATTTCTTTAAAGGATAAATTGCTTTTTTTAAGAGCATCTTTTACTATTGGTACAGATTCATATATTGCTGAGTGGTGTATCTTTTTTGCATTTGTCTTCATTCTTCCTCCGGGGGCATACCGGTTTTGCCTGCCGGTACATAAATTGCTATATTTACTCAATGTTGTAAAACCTGATACAATAAGGCCATTATTATTATCAGTGGTTCTTTCAACTATTGCTGCCGCACCGCAATCACCCAACGTAAGGGAGGATAATTCCGAACTTACGGATGTTTTAATGTTCTTTATTGCATGATCACAAATATTTGAAATATATTCTCCACTCACTATCATACAATTTTTAATAATCCCCTGGCGGATAAATTTATCAGCTATATATACACCGGTGAGCATTCCCGCGCATGCATTCGAAATATCAAATGTCATTGCTTTACCGGCTCCGATGGCTTTCTTTATTAAAGTTGAAAAAGCAGGTTCATAAAGATGTGATAATCCATCTTTGTATTTTGTAATTGAGCAATTAATAATCATGTCGAGTTCATCAGCCCTGTACTTTGAAAATGAGAGGCAATCTTTTGCTGCATCGACGGCCAGCGAAAATGAATCTTCTCCGGACGAACATACCTTTCTTTCACTGATCCCCGTTAAAAGTCCAAATTTATTAATGCACGGGGTTTTAATTTTGTTCAGCAATTCAGTGGTAGTTAATCTCTTCACCGGCATTTTCACTCCTATACTCTCAATCTGACATCTCCAGTCCATAAGCTGATATATTAAGTTTATCAATTAGGTTTCAAATTATTCCTGAATCTGATAATTATATTTGCCAGTTCAGCGCTTTTGTCTTCCTGGATAAAGTGTCCGGCATCAAGCCTTAAATGATCCTGTCCTGCTGCCCCCGGGATTCTTTTTTGCATATATTCATCCCCTCCGCGTGTTATCGGATCACTATCGCTAAAGACAGT
>CAZHRV010000054.1:0-3429 GCA_964535035.1 uncultured Rikenellaceae bacterium | reverse complement strand
ATCAATCACAGGCTTCGATCATCAATATTTCATAAGCTCATCCTGGAGGGCGCTTATGAGGCCCTTCTTGTAAACGAAAATGGGCTGATCACCGAGGGAAGCAGGACGAATATTTTTTTCATGAGGGATAATACCCTGGTGACGGCACCCGACAATATAATTCTCAGCGGGATTACCCGTAAGTATATCCTTAAGATATGCCGTGAAAATAATATAAGAGTACAGATGGAATGTGTAAAGGCCGACGAAATAACCGGATACGATGCTGTATTTATGACCGGGACTTCTCCACTGGTGCTGCCGTTTTACTGTATTGACGACAAATATTTCAATGTCAGGATCCCGCTGATAGCTGATTTACGTAAACTCTATATTGAAAAGGCAGAAGAGAGCATCAGACAATTCAGATCAGGCTGATAAAAATCAGGAGAGATTTACTTTCCGATAATATAAAATTCTCTATATATGGCAAATATCAGGAATCTTAAAAAAGAGATCGACAAAAGGATTTACCTGGTGATCTCAGATTGTTTTACTTTTACAGCACTTCATCCTGATGAAAAAATTGACGATATTTCAGGAATAGTATCAGATGCTGTCAGTTTCAGGAATGAGATGATCCACAGGATCAACAGTCCGTCAAAGGAGGCTGATTCCAAAGGTATAAAAGCTCATTACCAGATGGTTAACAAGGATATTGATGCAGGTGTTGATAAGCTTTTTAAACGTCTCAGTTCTTTATTGAAGAAGAAAAAGAAGTGAAATAGCGGTAGATCTTTGTGCCGCATTCAGTACAGTTACCCTCCTGATCCAGGTTCTGATGCTTTATATGGTAACGCGATCTTTTTGTAACGATCTTTCCGCAGCCGGGGCAATATGTGTTTTGTCCTGTATCCATATCAATATTCCCCACATACACATAGTCAAGGTGTTTTGATGCTATAGCGGCAAGCTTCCTGAGGGTTTCAGGGCTGGTGGAATGATCATCCCTTTTATACATCGGAAAATATCTGCTCAGGTGAAACGGGACTTGCTTGCCCAGTTCTCCTGCAATCCATTCTGTCTGTAATTCCATTTCCTTTTCATCATCATTATATCCGGGAATGACAAGGGTGGTGATCTCCAGGTGTTTGCCTGACAGGGCAATCTGTTTCAGGCTCTCCTTTACAGGTTCAAGATCGGCCCCTGTCAGCTTTTTGTAGAACTCATTGTTAAAGGCTTTAAGGTCAACATTGAATGCATCTGTGAAGGAGATTATCTCCCCGAGAGGATCCCGGTTGACAAATCCATTGGTTACCATCACAGTTTTCATGCCTTTTTCCCTTGTATCACGGGCAACATCAGCAATGAATTCAAACCAGATCACGGGTTCATTGTACGTAAAGGCAATGCCGATGTTATTTAATGAAGAGCAGGCATCCCTTATGATCTTTTCAATTTCTGTTTTTGTTGAAAAACAGGCAAGTGTCCTCTGTGAAATTGAGTAATTCTGGCAGAAATCGCATCGCATATTGCAGCCATAAGAACCAATGGAAAGAATATTTGTTCCGGGATAAAAATGATACAGAGGCTTCTTTTCAACAGGATCAAGCGCATATCCGGAAATAACTCCCCAGGTAAGCAATTCGATTTTCTCACCGTTGTTTTTCCTTACTCCGCAAATGCCAATTCCATCTGTTTTAAGCTTGCAGTTATGAGGACAAAGAAGACATTCAATCCTGTCATCCGATTTTTTAAAGAGAGGAATCATTACAGATAACCTTTAATACAAAATTACATATTATATTCTGATTAGGATTGTCCTATAATTCATCAGAAATTTCTTCAAAAGGTATATTATGCAATTCTGCAAATTGAACTATCTCGTCTTTAACGGGCTGAATAATATCAGTATATGTTAGGCCAAAACGGAGTTTAATTTTCCCGCTTCTCTTCATTGTGAAAATTATACTGAGAGAAAAGATATCAATATTATCTATCTCTACCGGTTTTAATGTAACCGGAGGAAGCACTGAATTTTGCTTCAAGATGATCTTTTCAGGTCCGGTTTCTATATATTTTTGTGTCTTACCGGTTCCGGCAAGGATCTGATAGATGCCAAAGAATATCAGGAAGGCTATTGTAATCCACAGTGTACTGTCG
The DNA here is from genome assembly GCA_964535035.1 of uncultured Rikenellaceae bacterium. Taxonomy (GTDB): domain Bacteria; phylum Bacteroidota; class Bacteroidia; order Bacteroidales; family VadinHA17; genus LD21. The sequence continues at coordinate 1,287 of CAZHRV010000054.1, read as the reverse complement.
GCCTGTATTGATTTGATGTTGAAAAACATCCAGTATAGAGCTATTCCAATACAAAGTACACCCAGAACTATCTGAAAAACTTTCGTGACATGTGAACTATTCCTTTGATCGAGGAAAAATAATTTTTCTCCCATTTTCTTTTTAAAGCAATTTATTTGTTTTTAAAGGAAATCCAAAACATATCAAATAATATAATTTTTCAATCTTCGATATGTTATTAAATAATGCTATTTTTAAAATTAGTTATCAATCTGTAAAATCTCCATGTCTGATAAATACAGACAGACATGAATGTTTTCAAATATGAAGATTCTCACGATAAGTCGGTATGACCATAAATAAAATTATTTACACATGAAAAGGTTGTCATTTTTTAATTTGCTGCTGTTTACTGCTATTTTATGTTATGGGCAGGAGGAACGGCAAAAATATCCCGAACAAATGAGACCCCGCATGACAGAGATATGGGATCCTGAAGTAAGGATCATCCAACCAGGAGAGGAATCTGGCATGCATCCTTCAGATGCTATTATATTGTTTGATGGAACTGATTTAAACAAAGAGTGGGTTGATCTCCTCGGTAATAGTTCAAAATGGATCATTGAAGACAGTGCTATGGTTTGTGTACCTGGATCAGGTGTAATCAGAACAAGGCGTGAATTTAACGATTTTCAGCTCCATGTAGAATGGAGAGCACCATCAGAAGTAAAAGGAGAGGGTCAGGGGAGGAGTAACAGTGGCGTTTTTCTGCAGGGACTTTACGAGGTACAGGTGCTTGACAACTATGATAACAAGACCTACCGGAACGGTCAGGCCGGAAGCATCTATAAACAGTATCCGCCGCTTGTAAATGCCTGCAAGAAGCCGGGTGAATGGCAGACTTACGACATAATATATACTGCCCCCAGGTTTGGAGAAGATACAACAGTATATTTCACACCTCCGATGGTTACTGTCCTGCATAACGGAGTACTGATACAGAATAATGTTAAGTTAAGAGGACCGACTTTATATATAGGTATTCCGGAGTATTCGGTTAAAAAGCACGGCCCCGGACCAATATTACTCCAGGACCATGGTAATCCTGTCGCTTTCAGAAATATCTGGATCAGGGAGCTTTAGCGCGGACAGATCCGGTTCTTGTTTCTACTAATTTTTAAGACCCAACCCGATCTCTTCCGCAACCTCCCTCATACCTATAATACAATCGGTTATAAGCTCATCGAGAGTTACTCCAAGCATCTCTGCCCCCTTTTCAATTACCGACCTGTCGACACCTGCAGCAAA
>CAZHRV010000053.1:0-18625 GCA_964535035.1 uncultured Rikenellaceae bacterium | reverse complement strand
AGCCTCTTTATCCGACAGGTTAAATCCGAATTCGGCCTCTGTAATGGCATATGAATCCATTTCAATGTAAAGACTGCCCATGAATAATGGCTCTTCGACCGAGGGTTTCTGTATAAAATCTATTATATAATGAGGTTTGCCATCTATCTCAATAACACTCGACAAAGAATAATCATAATATTTCAATGCTTCGGGTGTAAGTATTGCTTCAGTGTTCTTGGCAATATCCAGTTGAAGTACACTTGTTGTCCCTCCCTGGAGTTTAAATAAAAGAGTATCAATTTTCTCAACATCCTCACTTTTTCTTCCTTTATAGATGCGGGTACCGTCAAAGCGGAGAACGCTGTTATAGGGTGCCTTGAATATTTCAACAACTGCCTCTCCTATAGAAACATACGAACGGCCCTTGCGGATTGTCTCCCTGTAAAATGCTGTCATCAGATTTGGAACCGTTTCGTAATTTTTATAAATATTGGCGATTACTTTTGTCATTATGGCATTCGGATCCAGCGGTTTGACAATGATTTCTTTAATCGGGATAGGAGCGGATTCCATCTGAATAATATTTTTGTGGCCGTTGTCACGCATGGAGCTTATGGGTACAACTTTGTTCTTGTAACCCAGATAGGTTATCTCGAGGTCATTCGAAAGCAGAGACTCCCCGATTTTTAATGTGAATTCCCCGTCAATATTTGTAACGACTGCAACATTTGATTCTGTAACAGAAACTGTTGCAAATACAAGGGGAGTGCCTGTTTCGGCATCTGTAACTTTCCCTTTGAATGTGAGATAAGCCTGCTGGTCATGTTTCTTCCTGTCAGCCGTATCAACTCCTGACAGAACCTGGAATGTAAAAGCCAGCAGAATAATGACTGCATAAAAAGAGATCTTTTTCAGTGTTTTCATGGCGTTTTTAATTTAGTTATACAATAATCTTTAAAATTCTGTTGTTTGGAATGTTTCTTCAATCATAAGACCTGAACTATGCTCTTGCACCCTATGCATTTGAACAGAAATTTTTTCATTATCTTACTTTTTCTTTAATCATTATTTATGAAGTGCTTAGCTGGCAGGCCCGTTAATGCATTATTTGCAGGTTTTGCATATGTGAAAAGTACAATTACAGGCACTGCTGTAATTAGCGCTATGCCTGTTTCTGTGGGTACCGAACTGACAAATCATTGCAACCTGAATTGTCCCGAATGTCATTCCGGGACCGGGTTGATGACAAGGAAGCGCGGCTTTATGGATATAAACCTGTTTGATAGAATCCTGACGGAACTTGAGCCATATCTTTACTACCTGACCCTTTACTTTCAGGGAGAACCAATGATGCACCCCCGGTTTTTCTCCTTTCTCGAGAGATCACGTAACATAAATACGATCGTTTCAACGAACGGCCATTTCCTCTCACAGGAAAATGCTGAAAAGATTGTCAGATCCGGATTAAATAAGCTGATTATCTCCATTGACGGTATTGACCAGAAAACCTATTCATCCTACCGGATCAATGGAGATCTGACAAGGGTAATGGACGGGATAAGTAACCTGTCTGAAGCCAGGGGAAAAGCATCTTCTCCGTTAAAGCTTGAGATTCAATTTCTTGTGAACAGGAAGAATGAACAACAGATACCTTCTGTAAAACATTTAGCCCGGAAGATGAATGCTTCCCTAAAACTGAAATCAATGCAGATAATCAACCAGGAAGCTTTCGAGACCTGGCTCCCTTCAAGACAAGAATTTGTAAGATACAAAAAGAAGGAGGGAGCATATACAATAAAAAACCCACTTCCCAACAAGTGTGCCAGGTTATGGTTCAACCCGGTCATAACATGGGACGGGAAAGTGATACCCTGTTGCTTTGATAAAAATGCCGTTCATATTATGGGAGACCTTAATGAGAAATCCTTCCGGGATATCTGGGAAGGTCCGGAATACCGAACCTTCAGGGAAAGAATCCTCTCAGATCGTAATGCCATAGAAATTTGCAGAAACTGTACATCAGGCCTCAAAGGTGTCAGATATTGATAATTGTGTTAAAATCGTATCTTAGTATTATTAAATTCCTAAGACATGAAAATATTTAGAACAATCCTTTATTCACTATTAACTCTTATAGTGCTGGCAGTTATCATTGGTTTAATCCTCCTTCGTGGTATTAAAAGGGGAGCCTTGCCTGAATATGATGGAGAACTTACTCTTTCAGGACTTACTGATGAGGTTACTGTTTATACAGATAACAGAGGTATGCCACATCTTTATGCCGGGAATGAACATGACCTTTATTTTGCAACAGGTTATATTATGGCACGGGAAAGACTGTGGCAGATGGATCTTATCCGGAGGGCAACAACAGGGAGGCTTTCCGAAATCTTTGGTGAAGACTATGTACAGACAGATCTCTTCCTGCGCAGCCTTGAAATGACAGCCAAATCCAAAATGGTATTGAGCAGCGAGGACCCTGCCATAATGGATTGCATGCAGGCTTATGCCGATGGTGTTAATGTCTATATTTCAGCAGCAGGGAAAAAACTTCCGCCCGAATTCAGGATTCTCGGCTATAAGCCTGATCCCTGGAAGCTGGAAGATATGGCTAACATAATAGGTTATATGGGATGGGATCTGGCCTCAGATAACCTGTCATCAGATATTTTCTATTACAGGCTTGTTAAAAAGTTAGGGCAGGAGAAAGCAGCGGAACTGATCCCCGACTGGAAAGCAGTAAATTCATTTGTTTTTCCGTGGTTCACATTAAGCGACGAAGTACTTAAAAGTGCTCAGGAATTCATTTCTTCAATGGATAAGCTTAAAGCGCTGGGTATAGTATCTTTCTCGGGAAGCAACAACTGGGCGGTGACAGGAAAGAGGACCGAAACAGGCAAACCGATACTTTCAAACGATATGCACCTGAGCTTCGGATCACCCGGAATATGGTTCCAGATGCACCATGTAGTGCCCGGGAAAGTGAATGTAACGGGTGTTATTGTACCCGGACAACCGTTTGTTGTTGCAGGTCATAATGAGAGGATTGCATGGGGAATGACAAACCTGATGGTGGATGATATTGATCTCTTTGCAGAAAAAATCAATCCTGAAAATGAAAACCAGTATTTCTTCAATGATGAATGGAAGAACATGGTAGTAAAAGATGAGATAATAAGGATCAAAGGGGGAGATATCGATACACTTAAGATTAAATTCACCCATCGCGGACCAGTTGTCTCAGGATTCAGAGACGTAAAGGATGTGTCGCTTACAATGAGATGGGCCGGATATGACTACAGCGATGAGATAAAAGCCGTATACCTGCTTAACAGAGCGGCAAACTGGGATGAATTCAGGACAGCAATCAGCAACTTCAGATCAGTAAGCCAGAACTTTGTTTATGCTGATGTGGACGATAACATAGGATTGAATACAGGTGGCGGCATTGCAATAAGAAAAGGGATCGGGACATCCGTGCGCAACGGCGAAAGTGATGAGTTTGACTGGAAAGGTTATGTCCCTTTTGAACAACTTCCTTCGAGCTTCAATCCTGAGAATGGTTATGTCTCTTCAGCCAATAATAAGACAGTATCTGATGATTATCCTTATTATATAAGTGCCGGATTTGCATTGCCATACAGGATAAACAGGATACGTCAGATGCTGGGTCAAAAAGATATTTTTAATATGGAGGATTTCAAAAGGATGATAACGGATCAGCATTCCGACTATGCTGCACTGATGACTCCCTTTATTCTCAGACTGAATGAAAGGAAAGATGAGCTTACAAGTGCTGAGGCTGAGGCCTTAACGAATCTGTCAGGATGGGATTATGATATGAATGCCGGCCTTGTAGCTCCTGCAGTATTCGAATATTTCAGGATAAGCTTTAACAAGAACCTGTTGTCTGATGAATTGTCGGAGTTGTTTGACCAGCTGTTCTATCTGGCTAAGGATTACTACATATACCGAATACTTAGTACCGAACCTGACTCCTGGGTAGATGATATTTCTACACCTGAAATGGAGACACTTGATGATATAATCCTGAAAAGCTTCAAAGACTGTGTGGCATCTATGACAGATCAGCTTGGGGAGGACCAGGCAAAATGGACATGGGGTAATGTTCATAGGATAATTATTGCACATCCCATGGGATCAGTTAAGCTTCTTGACAGGATTTTTGGATTTAATTCGGATGAATATCCGGTCGGGGGAAGCAATCATACAGTAAGTCCATACTCTTTTGACCCGGGATTTATAGTGGATCATGGTGCTTCGGAAAGACATATCTTCAATACAGCAGACTGGGATGAGTCACTGACAGTTATACCTACAGGTGCATCAGGAATACCTGCAAGCGAGTTTTATTTGTCACAGACCGGAGCCTATATAAATAAGGAGTTTTATAAAGATGCATTTAGTGAAGAGGCCGTTAAGGCCGCAGCGAAATATACTTTAAAGCTTAAACCGTCATAACCTCTTTTTCTTTCAGGTCCATCACCTTATCGACTTTACTGTTGTATTCGGATGTAAGGTCCTGAACCTTTGTTTCAGAGTCCTTTTCAGTATCTTCGGGAAGGCCATCTTTGAGAAGCTGCTTTAATTCATCATTTGCCCATTTCCTGGCATTACGGATACTTATTTTGGCAGTTTCACCCTCATTCCTGACCTGTTTTACAAGCTGATGCCGCCTCTCTTCTGTAAGCGGGGGGATATTTATCCGTAATACTTCGCCGTTGTTAACCGGAGTAAGTCCTATATTTGCTGCCATTATAGCTTTTTCTATGGTTGCCAGCATAGATTTTTCCCAGGGCTGTACCAGGATCGTTTTCGGATCAGGAGTGCTTATATTCGAAACCTGGGATAATGGTGTGTTAACTCCGTAATAGTCGACTGTGATCCCATCCAGAAGGGCAGGGTTTGACCTTCCTGCACGCAGCCTGGCGAGTTCATGTTCAAGATGACCAAGGGCCTTTTCCATCCTGTCCCTTGTCTCCTCTATTATCAGTTCAACTTCTTCATTCATATTATTCAGGTTGTCTGGATTAAATTACTTGGTTCCTGTTATTTGCCATAAAAATGTTACCGAAATAACAAAAATAATAAATTAGGCGGAAATGCAATCCCTTTCAATTATAAATAAGAGTTCCTGTTTTTGAGCCTGTAACAACTTTCATAAGATTACCGGGCATGTTTATATCAAATACTATTACCGGCATATTATTTTCCCGGCACATGGTAAATGCTGTGGAATCCATAATCTTAAGCCTTAGAGCAATTGCCTCTTCAAATGTAATTTTATCGAATTTTCTGGCTTTATTGTCTTTCTCAGGATCAGAGGTATATACTCCGTCAACCCTTGTGCCCTTAAGGAGTATATGAGCACCTGTTTCAACTGCTCTGAGAGCTGAAGCTGTATCAGTTGTGAAAAAGGGATTTCCGGTTCCTCCTGATAGTATACAGACAATCCCTTTTTTCATCTCCTCAATTACTTTATCCCTGTTGTATAGTACTCCTACGGGTTCCATCCTTATTGAGGTGAAGACCATTGCCCTGCCACCCAGCTTTTTGATTGCGCTTTCCAGGGCAAGACTGTTTATCACCGTTGCAAGCATCCCCATTTGGTCGCCTTTAACCCTGTCAAACCCTGACTCTGTCCCCATAAATCCACGGAAAATGTTTCCTCCCCCGATAACAATGGACACCTCACATTTTTTATTTACCACATCAACTATCTGTTTTGCATATTCATCAAGAATGGTCTCATTTATAATGTGATTTCCCTTCCCGGCCAGTGATTCACCGCTGAGTTTTAATAAGATCCTTGAGTATTTCATGATATCAGGTGCTTTGTGTAAAGATAAGATAATAACGAATTAAAAAAAAGATGGCGCCCCTGAGCGCCACCTTTGATATTGAATCATGAACCTGAGTTAAAGGTTAAGAGTATATCTTGTAAAGGAAGTTACTGCCAGATCCTTATCAACAGAATTCAGATACTGAACTATGGTCAGCTTGTTGTCCTTAATAAATTCCTGGTTCATCAATGTGCTCTCCTTAAAGAATTTACCAAGTTTCCCCTGGGCGATTTTTTCAAGCATCTCTTCAGGTTTGCCGTCACGTCTTGCCTGTTCTTTACCTATTTCGATTTCCTGGGCAATAACTTCCTGAGGGACATCATCCTTACCAACTGCAACAGGATTCATGGCAGCTACCTGCATAGCCACATTTTTGTAAACCTGGAGGTCCAGTCCGGATTTTGTAAAGCCCACAAGAGCAGCAAGCTTGTTCCCGGGATGAATATATGCCTGAACGTGAGCAGCTTCAATTTTATCATAGTATGACAATTCAAGCTTCTCCCCGATAATACCAATAAATTCAACAACCTTATCTTCTATTTTCACTCCCTCGAGAGGAATGGATTTGAGAGTTTCAAGATCGGCCGGATTATTTTTCAGAGCGGTATCAAGTATTTTATTGGCAAGGCCGAGAAAGTCGGCATTCTTGGCAACAAAATCTGTTTCGCTGTTCAGCACGATCATTACTCCCAGCTTGCCATTTGCTGTTGTTTTTGATAGAACAACACCCTCGGTTGCCTCTCTGTCGGCTCTTTTACTGGCAACAGCCTGTCCTTTCTTACGTATTATTTCAATTGCTTTGTCGAAATTGCCTTCTGCCTCCTCAAGAGCTTTTTTACAGTCCATCATACCTGCGAGGGTCACTTTTCTCAGTTTTGCAACATCAGCAGCACTTATTGTAGCCATTATTATTAATTATTTATTGGTTTTTAAAAAGTATTTTATAAATCTTCCTTTTCTGATTCTTCATCTGAATCGGTAACACCCTCAGTATCAACTTGTTCTTCATGGGAATCTTCATGTTTGGATTTCTCCTCCTCTTCGTCATCTGTATCTTCTTCATGGGAATCGGAAGTATCTGCTGCTTCAACATCTTTTCTGGTAATGCTCTTCTCTTTTGGAAGGGGCTCTTTATCTTTTTCAATTTTCCTTTCATTCAAACCTTCATCGATAGACTGGCACAGTATGTCAACGATCAGTGAAATAGATTTTGATGCATCATCATTTGCCGGTATCGGAAAATCTATTTCTGAAGGATCAGAATTGGTATCAACCATTGCAAAGACAGGAATACCGAGTCTTTTAGCCTCTCTGACTGCAATATGTTCTTTACAGACATCAACAACAAAAAGTGCCGATGGAAGGCGGGTCAGGTCAGCAATACTGCCAAGGTTCTTTTCAAGTTTAGCTCGCTGCCTCGTGATCTGTAGTTTTTCACGTTTGGAAAGATTCATGAAGGTGCCGTCTGAGGCCATCTTATCAATTGATCCCATTTTTTTGACGGCCTTCCTGATAGTCGGGAAATTGGTAAGCATCCCTCCGGGCCATCGCTCAGTAACATAAGGCATATTAACCTTTTTTACCTTTTCGGCAACAATCTCCTTGGCCTGTTTCTTAGTGGCGACAAACAGCACTTTTTTTCCCGATTTTGCTATGTGCTTCATGGCTGAGGCAGCTTCGTCGAGTTTGGTAATTGTTTTTTCGAGATCAATGATATGGATACCGTTGCGCTCCATGAATATGTAGGGAGCCATTGCAGGATTCCATTTTCTTTTGAGGTGTCCGAAATGAACACCGGCATCGAGTAATTCTTTAAAAGTTGTTCTTGGCATTTATTGATATTTAAGTTTACATTCTTTCAATCAATTGCAAAGTAGCTCCTATTGAGGAAGTCTTTGCAATTTTGATACTAAACTTGCATCTCTATAGATTGTACTAAAATTCTTAACGTTTACTGAACTGGAATCTCTTACGGGCTTTAGGTCTGCCAGATTTTTTCCTTTCGACCTCCCGCGGATCCCGGGTAATAAAGCCATTTGCCTTAAGGATTTTCTTGTTTTCCTCATCAATCTTTACAAGGGCCCTTGTTATACCAAGGCGCAGAGCTTCAGCCTGTCCCTTAACACCCCCTCCTTCAAGATTCACATTGATATCATATTTATCGGCAACATTTAAAAGATGCAGGGGTTGGGTAACAACGTAATTGAGGATATCGGAGCCGAAATACTCTTTATAATCCCGGCCGTTAATGGTGATTTTGCCTTTGCCCTCACTTAAAAATACCCTGGCAACGGCGGCTTTCCTTCTTCCAATGGCATTAATTACTTCCATATTTATACCTTAGTTGTTGAGTTCAATTTTTTTTGGTTTCTGTGCTTCATGCGGGTGGGAGGTCCCTGCGTATACGTGCATGTTCCTGAAAAGAGCTCTTCCGAGACGGTTTTTTGGCAGCATCCCTCTTACAGCATTCTCAACCAGTCCTATGGGATTCTTCTTCAGCAGCTCCTCTGCAGATGTAAACCTCTGCCCGCCAGGGTAACCTGTATGCCTTACATATTGTTTATCAGTCAATTTCTCGCCTGTCAATACAACTTTTTCAGCATTGATGACAATAACATTATCGCCGCAGTCGACATGCGGTGTGAAGTTTGTCTTGTGCTTCCCCCTCAGCAGACTGGCAACCAGGGTTGCAAGACGACCAAGAATTGCACCTTCAGCATCAACCATGATCCACTCCTTGTCAACTGTGGACTTATTTGCCGAAACTGTCCTGTAGCTTAAGGTGTTCACTTGTTATTAATTTTTAATTGATATATTTATTAATTAATGTAAAAACCCTCGGATTTAGGGTGTGCAAAAATACAACATATTTCATAAAAAAAAAGAATATTGAACAGAATTTAATAGTGTAAGCAAAACTTAACCTAATTTTATCAGCTGACAATTGAAAAAGACAGGAAATAAAGGTAAAATAATGGGAAATGAGAGGTCCCTGCTAATGCATGCCATTAATCTGGCAAAAAACGGGATATTCCAGGGGGGCGGACCATTTGGAGCAGTAATATCAAAGAGGGGGAAGATAGTATCAGAGGCATTCAATATGGTTGTCCTTTCCAATGACCCGACAGCCCATGCCGAGATCATTGCCATAAGAAAAGCTGCTGTTGCTTTGGGATCATATGATCTTTCCGGATGTGTAATTTACTCTTCATGCGAGCCATGCCCGATGTGCCTCGGGGCCATCTACTGGTCAGGAATAAAGAGAGTTGTTTATGCTTCTAACCGCTCTCATGCTGCATCTTACGGATTCAGTGACAGCCTTATCTATGATGAAATTAACCGGGATCCTGATGTGAGGAAGATAGACTTCATTCAAATCCCTGATACCGGGGCAGAAGAAGTGTTCAGGAAATGGGACAAATATGAGAAGAGGGTCAGATACTGAAATGAAGCCGGAGAAACGATTATCACGAAGTTTTTATATACGTGATGTTCTTGATGTTGCCCCGGAGCTGATCGGGAAAACACTTGTTGTCAAAAATGAGAATAACATAATCCGGCAATTCATGATAACTGAAACAGAAGCATACCGGGGAACTGAAGACCTCGCCTGTCATGCCTGCAGGGGAAAGACCTCAAGGAATGGGATTATGTTCGGACAGGGAGGGATGCTTTATGTATATTTTGTTTACGGAATGTACTGGATGCTAAATATAGTGACAGGTGAGAAAGATAACCCCCAGGCTGCACTGATAAGGGGAATAAAAGGTTTCAACGGACCGGGGAAACTGACAAGGGAACTCGGTATTAACAGATCATTTTACGGTGAAGATCTGACTGTCTCAGAAAGAATATGGGTTGAGGATAGAATACTGAAGCCTGTTTTTAAGAGCGGACCAAGAATAGGGATTGATTATGCAGGGGAAATATGGAAAAACAAACCCTGGAGATATTATATCACAGACCTTTCCAGGTAATGTACAGATAACACAAAAGAACTCTGTGTAACTATTTATTCTTACTGTACCCTGTCTGCCGGTTAAAATGGTGTTAAATAGAAAATCAGTTGATACCATATAATATTTTTTTACGTTATTTGTTCTTTCATTAAATAAACACATATGGATTCAGTATGGGGCACCTTTCGCCGCTGGAATAACATTACAGGCTGGTTCATGTTCCTGTTTTCATCTGTTGTATTTCTGTTGACAGTAGAACCGACCGTCAGTTTCTGGGATTGCGGTGAATTTATTCTTTCGGGATTCAGGCTGCAGGTGGGCCATCCGCCAGGAGCACCCCTGTTTCTCATGGTAGCCAGAATTGCCACCCTTTTCGCCGGCAGTGATACATCAAGGGCCGCTCTGATGGTCAATCGCCTGTCAGCAATTACAAGCGCATTTGCAATCATGTTCCTTTTCTGGACAATAACTCATCTTGTCCGAAGGGTTTTTACACGGAACTCTTCACTTGAATTAAATCAGATCCCGTCTATTATCGCTAGCGGCCTCCTGGGAGCAATGGCTTTTACATTTTCCGACACTTTCTGGTTTTCAGCCGTCGAGGGAGAGGTTTATGCCATGTCGTCACTCTGTCTGGGTATGGTGGTCTGGGCCATGCTTAAATGGGAAGAACAGGCTGACGAACCAGTATCGGGCCGGTGGATAGTACTGATAGCATATATTATGGGGATCGGTTTAGGCATTCACCGTCTGAACCTGCTTGTACTCCCTGTCCTTGTATTTATCTTTTACTTCAGGAAATATAAAGTGACAACAAAGGGTGTAATTTATACACTTATTCTGGCTGTTATTCTGTTGGGATTTATGATTTTTATCCTTATCCCGGGTATTCCTAAAGCTGCCGGCTGGTTCGAATTGTTATTTGTAAATGTCTTCGGTATGCCCTATAACAGTGGACTTATTGTTTTTCTGGCAGCTCTTGCCGCCCTGCTGGTCTTTGGAATAAAATACTCTGTAAAGAATAAGAAAATTCTGCTTAATTACATAATGACCTGTCTGACAGTTATAATGATCGGTTATTCATCATATGCTTTGATTATAATACGTTCATCGGCAAAGCCACCCATGAATCAGAATAACCCTTCAGATATCTTTGCATTGTCCTACTATATAAATATGCAGCAGTACGGGAGTTCTCCAAAATTTCACGGACCCTATTATAACGCTCCTCCTGTCCATGTAAAAAGAATCATTGCAGGATACAATAAAGTCGAGGGGAAATATACTCCTTATTATCGTCCTGAGTATGAATATAATAAAGAATTTACAACAATTTTCCCCCGCATGTACAGCCCCGATCCGGAGCATGAGGATGCTTATAAATACTGGGGAAAAATTAAGGGCAGAAGATATACTGTTAGTACAAGCTCCGGAAGAGAAACAATTATCTGTCCGACTTTTGGCGAGAACCTGCGTTTCTTTTTCAGGTACCAGGCAGGATTCATGTACCTGAGATATTTCATGTGGAACTTTACCGGCAGGCAGAATGATATACAGGGGAACGGTAATAGTCTGCACGGGAACTGGATAAGCGGTATTAAATTCATAGATGAGGCCCGCCTGGGCTTAAATGACAACCTTCCGGATGATCTTAAAAATAACCCGGGCCATAATAAATACTATTTTCTTCCGCTCCTGATAGGAATAGCCGGCATGATATGGCAGTACAGAAGAGATAATAAAGGATTCTGGCTTATCCTGGCATTTTTCTTTATGACAGGCATTGCCATAATACTTTACCTGAACCAGTCTCCAAATCAACCCAGGGAGCGCGACTATGCATATGTAGGATCATTTTATGCATTCGCCATATGGATCGGAATAGGGTTTATGTATCTGTATGAACAGTTCCGGAGGTTCATGGATCATAAGATTTCCACGGTCATTACACTGGTTCTTCTTTTAGCTGCATGCCCTCTTCTAATGGCTTTCCAGAACTGGGATGACCATGACAGATCCGGACGCTATACTGCCAGGGATATCGGGGCCAGTTACCTGGAATCTTGCGCCCCCAACAGCATTCTTTTCACCTATGGCGACAATGATTCCTTTCCTGTATGGTATGTACAGGATGTGGAAGAGGTTAGAACAGATGTGAGGGTGGCAAATCTTAGCTATATCCAGGCAGGTTGGTATATTGATATGATGAGGCAGAAAGCTTTCCTGTCTGATCCGCTGCCACTTAGCCTTGAGCCTGATAAATACGTTGAAGGTAAACGAACCCAGCTGCCGGTTAATAAAAGAGTTGATAAACCGGTCAACCTGAAAGAGATAGTCAGGTTTGCCAGCATGGATGATAAGAAATACATGATTGATTACAGCGGAATGGGTGATTATCTTAATTACATTCCTGCAAATAAATTCATAATTGATGTCGACACCTCTGTAGTTCTTTCAAACGGTACTGTCAAGGAATACTATAAAGACAGAATTGTCTCACCAATGATCTGGGAATTTTCAGATAATGATGCTTTCAAAGGTGATCTCGCAATAATGGACCTGCTTTCGACAAATGAATGGGAAAGACCTGTATATTTTTCCACCACTGTTCCTTCAAACCAGTACAAAGGGCTTGAAAAATACTTTATCCAGGAAGGAATGGCTTACAGAATTGTGCCGATAAGAACGGATAGGTCAGAACAGGGTGAATTTGGCATGATCGATTCCCATGTGATGTATGATAATATGATGAATAAATTTAAATGGGGCAATGCATCCGATCCTTCAGTATATCTTGATGAAAATAACAGGAGGATGTTCAGCAATTTCAGAAGGATTTTTGGAAACCTCGGAAGGGAGTTAATTCTTGCAGGTGATACTGTCAGAGCACTTAAGGCTGCTCACAGGGGTCTTGATATAGTTCCTCCGGAAAAGATGCCATATGACTTTTTTGCCATAGGCCCGGCAGAGGTGCTGATCATGGCCGGAGAGAGAGAAGAAGGAGAAAAAATCATCAGTGATATCATAAATTATTCAAAAGCATATCTTGATTATTCAATAAGCCTGGGTGCTAAAAAGAGATACGGCCTCGATTATGCAACCGGTATAAATATGCAGTCCCTTCTTGATATTTACAATATGTCGGTTGACCTTCAGATTGACTCACTGACAGGTGTAATTGAACCTATGATGAATCTTTATTACAACAGGCTTTACTCAGGTAACTAAAAGATTATGAGGTTCATAAGGCCATGGTTATTCTCAGGCTTTCTGTACCCTGATGCCCTTTTCAGGATAAAGACTGAAAAGAAAATCCTTTGTCTTACTTTTGATGACGGACCTGATCCGGAATCCACTCCGGAATTACTGTCTGTACTTGATAAGCATTTTGTTAAAGCTGTTTTCTTCTGCACCGGAAGAGCTGCAGAAAAGTATTCAGGACTGGTTGCAACAATAAAAAAGAAAGGACATCTGATCGGTAATCATGGTTATGATCATCCTGATGGATGGAAGACATCGTGTAAAAAATATTGCAATAATGTGAATAGGGCGGCCGGTTTAACTTCAGACAAGCTGTTTCGTCCTCCTTACGGCCATTTACGCATGAACCAGTACAGAAGCCTCAGGGAAACCTATAAAATAATCTTCTGGGATATCATGCCGTATGATTTTGATTCTGAATACGGGGCTTCAGGATCATTTGAGCTTCTTAAGAAAAAAATAAGACCGGGTTCTGTAATTGTACTGCATGATTCTCAGGATTCGAGTTGTAAATATTTCCTGGAAGATTTTATAGAGAGTTCGGTCAGTAAAGGATACGAATTTGAATTACCTTTCTAACAACATTGTTCCCTTGTGTTCCGGTTTTGTTTTTCAGATTGAAATATTACTTTTGGCTTACTTAAATTATCCATAAAATGAATATCCTCATTCTTGGGTCAGGAGGCAGGGAACATGCTCTTGCATGGAAGCTGAAGCAAAGCAAAAAAATAAACAGGATTTTTACAGGACCAGGCAATGCCGGAACCTTTCAGGAGGGAATCAACCTGCCGGTAAATCCCGAAAATTTTGAGGAGGTAAAAAGGGCAGTCAGAGATAATAGCATAGAGATGGTGGTTGTTGGACCTGAAGCACCACTGGTTGCAGGGATACATGATTTTTTCAGAAACGACCCCCTGCTTAAGAATATCCCTGTCATCGGCCCTGACAGAACAGCTGCGCGACTTGAGGGAAGCAAGGCATATGCAAAGGATTTCATGACACGACATAATATTCCCACAGCTTCATATAAAAGCTTTGACCGGTCAACAATACATGGAGCTCAGGAATTTCTTAGATCCTTTAAACCTCCTTATGTTATTAAAGCTGACGGACTGGCGGCAGGTAAGGGTGTCCTGATATTTGATAATATCGGTGATGCTGAAAAAGAAGTCATTGCTATGATGGGTGGAAAATTCGGGACAGCGGGACAAAAGGTGGTGATAGAGCAGTTTCTTGAAGGGATAGAATTATCAGTCTTCATTGTTACCGACGGAAATTCATATAAACTGCTTCCTGAAGCAAAAGATTACAAAAGAATAGGGGTAGGTGATAAGGGTTTGAATACAGGCGGCATGGGTGCAGTTTCTCCGGTTCCTTTTGCAGATACAGGTTTTATGGAGAGGGTTAAACAAAGAATCATCGATCCTACAATAAAAGGGCTATCAGATGACGGTATCGTTTATAAGGGATTTATTTTCTTTGGTCTTATGAATGTAAAAGGCGATCCTTATGTTGTAGAATATAATGTCAGGTTAGGTGATCCTGAATCTGAAGCAACAATACCGAGGATCAAATCAGATCTGTTCGAGTTGCTTGAAGGTGTGGCGGAAGGCAATTTATCAGAGAGGGTTCTTGAAATTGATGAAAGATTTGTGACAACGGTTATAATTGCTTCAGGAGGTTACCCCGGGTATTATAAGAAGGGCAGGGAGATCAGGGGACTTCAGCATACTGAAGAATGTGTTTTATTTCATTCAGGAACAAAAATATCAGATAATAAGATAGTTACGTCAGGAGGACGAGTGCTTGCTGTGAGTGCCTGGGGGAAAACCATGAGGGAAGCACTGAATGGTTCGTACAGTAATGCCAGACTAATCGCATTTGACGATATGTATTACAGAACAGATATTGGATTTGATCTTCAGTAAGGATGCTGTTAAAATTATTCAGGGGAATCAGCCCGGGAGTTATTTTCCTGATAGCCCTCACACTGGGAGCTTTATGGATCAGTGCATTCCTGAATCCGCAGATGCCTGCACCGGCTGTATATGAAACAAGCCCGATGCCATTATATGGAATAATTAAACAGATAGCAGGGAATAGTCCCCTTGGCGGTGTGATTTTTTCTTTCCTGGCTGTAACGGTAATTATATTTCTTCTTGTCAGTTTTAACACTTCCGTTTTCTTCATAAATGAAAGGACCTTTCTTCCTGCTCTGTTCTACATTTTATTCAGTGCGTTGTTTCCTCAGCAACAGGTAATTAATCCTGTTATTCCGGCATCAATATTTCTGATAATTGCACTGATGCGAATTATGAAAGCCTACAGAAAACAGGGAACTGCGTTCAATTTCTTCGATGCAGGAATACTAATAAGCATCGGCAGCCTGTTTTATATAAATATTCTCTGGTTTGGTCTTCTTTTGATAATTGGCATTGCCTTGCTAAGAACCGGCAATATTAAGGAGATTGCAATCTCAATTGTCGGACTGCTTACACCGTATATACTTATAATAGGACTATACTATGTATTAGGGAAGGATATCGGAGCTTTTCTGGAAGATATAAATTATAACCTTTTTGGAAAAACCACAGGATATTTCTTCTCAAGGCTGACAATAATCGTTCTGATATTAACAGGTATAATTATTTTGGTCAGTACTGCTTTTCTGCTGATGCGGATGAGTTCCCAAAAAATAAAATCGCGTAAGACATTTTACCTGCTTTTGTGGGCGTTATTTATTTCACTGGTGCTGTACCTTCTACTACCCTCTGTTTCAGTCGAAATGATCTGGGTAACAGGCATTCCTGCCAGTTATATTCTGGCACATCATTTTGTATTTGTCAGGAGAAAAATAATACCTGAGATTATGTTCTCAGGTATGTTTGTGCTTGTTATACTATTACAGGCATTCTATATTTTCTGACAGGTCATTTGACCATAGAGACAACACCCACTCCGGAACCCTGTTGCCCGTCAATGAAATCAAAACTAAGCTGGTAAATACCGCTCTTGTTACATATAAAATCGACGTAAGAATATATTTTTCCGGTTTTCTGGTCAAAAGAAGAGAGTACAACTTTATTGGTATTATCTTTTATCCTCAGGATTAGTTTTCCCTGTGAATCATCGGAATTACACATTGTAAACCTGTACCTTGTGTTCTTCCAGAGCGACATCTGGGTTTTGTATCTTAATTCACCGGGTTCAGATGTTTTGCCTAACTGAACCCTGAAGTCTTTCAGATATTTTGAATTTGGTCCCGCACTGGCAATACAACTACTTATAAGAGGATCTGTTGCCTGTCCGGATAACATTGCCCAGGATGTAAATAACAGAATAAGAGTGATAAAGTGTTTATTCATCATATAATAATTTATTTTAATTGTATGATGGAACCCACATATAGCTGATTATTATAATATTGTGTTTAGCTTCGCTGAGCTCGCAAGCTCGGTTGTGTAATCAAATACATGTGGGTTTCATATGTTAATAATATATTTTCAAAGGTCACACGGAAGTGTCATACTAATTATTTAAAATCTGAATGTCGCGAATCTCTTTAGTAACGTCAATGACTCCAGTTAATTGTTCATCAGTCATTTCCACAACACTTGTTTCAGTTTGTTCTATGATCAGCCCGCCATCCTTTTCAACACTTATCGGTTCACCAAGAGTATAGGTGATTCTTATGTTTCTGTACATCTCCTTGATTTTCTGAAGATCCCGGCAAAGATCGCTGTATTCGGAATCCTTGTTACAGTATGGACTTGCCAGCAATATCAGGTCATTCAGTATGATCTTCTGTTCGCCTATTCTGTCCCTTAGCATCTGATCGGGATATCTCTTTACCACCTGTGTGGCAAGATACTGACCCTCAATCCACACACCGATGATCATAAGCGAAGAGAGTTGCCCCCTGTTATCGTTGCGGAGATAAGTGTCGATTTGTGTATAAGAGTCAATGGAAAGGAACAGGAGTGAATCGAGATTTGATTTATTCAGTGACAGCCTCTTAATTGTTTCAAAATCAAAAAACTGGCCAACCCTGAGTCCCTCGGCAAGTTTACGGATAGATGAAAGAATATCGATGGAGGTCCCTGTCTTTTCATACATATTAAGATATCCGAGATCGGCACCAAGAATTCCAAGAGTCAGTGCCCTGTCGAATGCTGTATTCTGCTTATTGGCATCTATTGATGAGGCAAGATATTCTGGAGAGAAAGGAACTTCCAGAAGCTGCAGCAGGTTAGCAATTTCAACAGGGGAGGTTATGTTTTTTGTAATATCGGCAATAGCTTCGGCGCTTAACTTCTCAGCTTCTCCGGCCGGTACACTATCAGCTTCGGGAAAGATAAATTCCTTAGAACTGTTTGATGCATTCCTGCAGGAAAAACATGCAATTACCGCAGCCAGTAAAAAAATAAATAGTCTCCCTCTCATAAGGATGAAGCAATAATAACTAATACAAAAATATAAAAATTACGTCTTAAACTCTTACTATTTGTTTACGTATTTTTAAATTTTCAAAAAATTTCACGGCCCTGGCAAGCAGTTCATAGTATAATGCCAGGTAGAGCAGTATTGTGCTAAGGAGGACAAGGGTAATATTAAAGGTAAGAGTGTCTGTCCTTATCCCGAAAATGTTCTTTGAAGGCGCATAAAAATGGGTTCTGAATCTCAGGAATCCATTATAATAGGGATCAAGATAGATCGGGTCGATATTCTGTACGATAGTATTATTATAGATAAGTATTTTTTCCCTTTCATAATATTTTGTTACTATCTCCTCAAGCTTGTAATTGTAATAGTCATTCCTAAGCTGGTTGAGATTCTCCTGGTTCAGATTGTAGAAACTGTCCTTCTTATCGCTTGCTCTGTTGGAAGCAATGCTGAAAATGCCGTCCAGTGTTTTCAGGTAAGCATCAACAGAATCAGCAATAGCAGGATTAAATGCAGAAGGTGTGAGGGATTCTATATATTTGAACCTGGGGACATTGTAGATTTCAGCCATCCTTGAAAGCTCATTTTTTAGAAGAGGGAGACTGGTGTACTTTTGGTATGAGTTATCAGAGAAAGGCTCTTTTCTGCTGCCGTTGTTAACCTGCAATGTCTTGTATTCATCCACGCTTATTTCAAGTGCCCTTATCAGTTCAGGGATCCTGTACACCTTGTTAAAGTCAGCCACGCTGATCTTCTTCTGAAGAATATAAAAAGTCTCCTTATCCCTGGTATATTCAACATTACTGTACCTGTTATCCTTGAACTGTGAGACCATAAGTGCTTCATAAGTCCATCTGGTGGGTATCAGTTCTGCTATAAGCGGTACTTTATCAACGTTTCCGATCTGCCTGTTAAGTTTATCAAATGGGAACATGGCTCCGCTGAGCACCATCATGGGGATAATGAGCAGTGGAATTACAATATAGATCGTAATAGCTGAATTGAATGATGCTGATATATTAAGCCCTATCATATTGGCACAGAATGCGGTTGTGAATAGAGTTAACCAGTATTGCAGGAACATACCCTTGATACCGAGTATGGGGTTTGCTATTA
>CAZHRV010000052.1:0-5065 GCA_964535035.1 uncultured Rikenellaceae bacterium | reverse complement strand
ATTATCCATAATTACTGAACCGGGGAGGAGCGGAGGCATTAATATCATTGACCTGGCAAATATCAATTCATGTTCCTTAATAGCCACTGACGATCTCGGAAAACTTCATAAGGACGGCAGTTTCGAGGTCCTTGGCCGTATGGATAACAGCGATATAAGAGGTTGTAACCTGTTGATTGAGTAACAAGTCGTGCAAGTCCGGGTTATCACATACTATAGCACTGACCTGCAAGACAACATTACAGGCCTAGTTTAGTTCTGATTGCCTGAGGTATTGCATCCTTATGTACCATTATAAAGAGAGTCTTTGCTCTGACATAGCTTTCTGACATATTCAGATATCCGCCGAAAGTATTTCTATCGGTTCCCCAGGAATTTTTGGTTTTATAGTATTTTGTACCATTCTGGTCTTTTACAATTCCGGTAAGGTGCATCAGGTGATCATCGGTGGTTGTGAAACTCTCATATCCTGCCTGTCGTATTTCCTGGGTTACATTGATCTCAGGACCCGGCGAGGAAGATAATTCCGGTGCTGCCGGACCCTGACCCGGAGCTCTCTCAAGCCTTGCCCTGTCGGTTGCAGGTCCCCTCTCTCCGGATGGATTTAAAGGAAGAACGGCATATCCGTTTTTATGTGAGAATCCGCTTTCACTTACATCTCCATCCCAGTTCACAGTATATCCATTATTGAATGAGTAATCCATTATCTCGATCAGTTCATCAAGAGGGACATTATAGAATCGTTCCATTGCCCAGTTGTCCGGCACTTCAAGAATACCCTGAGTATAGAAAGGAAAATGAGTAAAAGAGGTTACCTGGATATAATCATCAGGATTTATATTAAGGCTTGCGGCAAATGACGCAGGAGTATAATTAACACCCTTGTACGTAAATGTATCAGGATATAACCCGAGGTATGTATCCAGTATGGCATTCACAATTTCTTCGTATTGCTTGCTTTCATTTTTACGCTGTACAGGTACTGCAGCCACAGCATTTATAAATGCCTGGAGCTCACTGTGATTATGAGTTGATGATCCGTAATTCAATCCCGGGTAAACCTCGTCGGGTACGATCCCATATTCTGAAAAAACCCGCATCCAGTCATGTGAAAGGCTTCCCGGACCAATGTTTCCCTTGCCTCTTCGAAGGTAATTATCCTTCAGTCTGTCAACATAATTCTGTCGCACGATATACATTTCTGACAGGTCATACTCTACCTTACCCATCCTGAGCAATTCAGATTCGATGAATGATGTGGTTGCAAAACACCAGCAGGTTCCTGTGGCAGACTGGTTTTTGACTGAAGTGGCCTTAAGGTCAACGACAGGTGTGAATTTATAGCCTTCCTCAGTTTTTGATTTTTGAGTGGCTGCATCTTTTTTTTGTGCACTTAACGGCAGCATTGCACAAGCAATAATTGCAGCAATGAACAAGCTCATTTTCATGGAATTAATATTCAAAGTGTTATTTAATAATTAAAAATCCTTAATTAGTTTATATTATCTTAAAGTGGGGTAGAATGCATTTTCGATGTGATCGATCTCGTAGTCCTCTCCTTTTTTGATTACTATAACAACGTCGAAGCGGCTCTCTTTATCAATGTTGTTCCTTCTGATGTAATTATCTGCCGCATAGATCATTGACCTCTGTTTTTCCCTGTTTATAGCTGTTTTCGGATCTTCTATATAATCTTCGGAACGGGTTTTGACCTCGGTAAAAACTATGAAGTCTTTATTTTCAGAAATGATATCTATTTCAAGTTTTCCCGATCTCCAGTTCCTTTTAAGGATTCGGTAGCCTGCATTTTCAAGATACCCGGCGGCTTTGTTCTCACCAGTCTGACCAAGACTTTTGGAATCTGCCATATTAAATCTCTATAAGTTTATTCCTTATTGCATAAAGAATAAGACTTGCCGTATTCTTCGAGTTGGTTTTTCCCAGCAGGTTAGCCCTGTGCTTATCGACAGTTCTTTTGCTTATAAATAATGTTTCTGCAATTTCCTGGTTTGAGAAACCCTCACAGATCTTAAGCAGTATCTCTTTTTCTCTTTTCGACAAGACAGCTGATTTAGGCTCCTGTTCGCGCAGCTTGATCTTCTGAATGACATGGTAAAGCAATTCCTGCGAAAAGAAGCTGCCACCCTTAATAACTGTGATTATGGCCTCCCTTACTTCTGAAATATCCGAATCCTTAAGTAAAAAGCCCTTTGCTCCGGCATCAACCATTTTATAATAATACTCTTCCTCACCATACATCGAAAGTGCAATAATATTTAAGGAAGGGCATATTTTAAGACCTTTCCTTGTTGCCTCTATCCCATCCATTTCCGGCATATTTATATCCATCAGGGCAATGTTGGCCGGAGTTGTCTTCAGTAATCTGAGAAATTCTTCCCCGTTTGATGCTTCTCCTGCAACTTCAAATTCGGTAAAGGAATTAAGGAGCAGTTTTAGTCCGTTCCTGAAAAGCTGATGATCATCTGCTATTATAATCCGTATTTTCTCCATTTATTAAGACTGGTTGTTATGAAGTATCGTCTGTAACTCTTATCAGTGCGCTGGTCCCTTTCCCTTTCGTACTTTCAATTACGAAGACACCCTCAACTGATTTAACTCGTGTCTCTATATTTGAAAGCCCCATTCCTTTAATATCTTCCTTCCTGATAGATGACGAATCAAACCCGCGTCCGTTATCATAAAAATGCAAGGTAACAAATTTTTCATGTTTGTTAAGCTCGATCTCGATACGGGAGGCTCCTGAATGACGAATGGCATTATTAATTAGCTCACATGCAGCACGATATATTACAACCTCCTTTTCATTTTCCAGCCGCTTGTTTTCCATATTCGATTTAAAATCTATCTCAACAGTGCCGGTCTGATTTATTTTTGTCGTGAAGGCACTTATCGCACTGGTAAGTCCGAAATTGGTAAGTACATGAGGGCTCAGATTGTCTGAAACCTCTTTTATAGTGTTTAATGCTTCATTTACAAGATGATTGGTATTATTCAGGATGTCAATTCCGGCCGGATCACTTATTCTTTCGCTGAGAGAGGATACTGACATTTTTACTGTTGAAAGAATCGGTCCGAGTCCGTCATGAAGATCCTTGGCAAATCTTCTCCTTTCATTCTCTTCAGTGTTTATTATTGCATTCAGAACCCTCCTTTCTGTACGGAGACGGTCAATTTCGGCCTTTTTAAGAGAGTAGAAAATCTCACGAATGAGAACCACACCGAAAATGATCATAAAAGAGACAAGAACACCGATCCATTCATCTATCATCTGCCATGTATATGAAGGTGTGCCGCGGAAAAACTCAAATAACTGAATGATTTTGCGTATCGCCATAAAAACAAATGATAGTGAAAGGAGAATCCATGAAATCCTGTATTTGGTCATCTTCATGAATCCCAAGGCAATTGAGGCTGCAATGATCTGAAGGACAATAGAAATAATTAGAGCTACTAATCTGATCATGAGATTATATTTAATAATCTGTAAAATTAACAGTTATTTTTAATAAGGCACAACGGCTCACCGGCGCAACGGAACAATGGTTTTTTCTTCTTTCTGCTTGTCTCTTTTCCTTTGCGCCGTTGTGTCATTGCACCTTTATGCCTTTTTTTTACCTTTGACATTCTCAGACAATATATGGGAATAATATATAATATTGGCATAGTGTTGTTTACGGGATTAGCCCGTTTAATTTCACCATTTAATGAAAAGGTCTGTCTTTGGGTATCCGGGCAAAAAAACTGGTTTGAAGTGCTGAGTAAAAAGATCGAGCCAGACGAGGAATACATATGGATCCATTGTGCTTCGCTTGGTGAATTTGAACAGGGACGGCCGGTAATTGAAGCATTGAAAAAAGAAAAACAGCACATTAAAATTATTCTGACATTCTTCTCCCCTTCAGGATATGAAGTGCGTAAAAATTACCGTATGGCCGATATTATCAGTTATCTGCCCCCCGACACCCCGGGGAATGCTAAAAGATTTATATCGCTTGTACATCCATCATCAGTAATATTTGTCAAATATGAATTCTGGAATAATTATTTAACGAGGCTTTCAGAGAATAAGGTACCGCTTTATTTAATTTCAGGCATCTTCAGAAGAGAACAGCATTTTTTTAAATGGTACGGTGCTTTTTTCCGCAGAATGCTAAAAAAATTCACCTGGTTATTTGTTCAGGATCAGAATTCGTATAAACTTCTTGGCTCAATCGGGCTGGAAAATGTGTCAGTAACGGGAGACACAAGGTTTGACAGGGTTACAGAGATCACAGAGACTTCAGAAGATATTCCTGTACTTGATATATTCAGGGGAAGTGAGAAGCTATTCCTTGCCGGCAGCAGCTGGAAACAGGATGAGGAGGTAATATCCGCATATATAAATAAATATCCCGACAGAATGAAATGGGTCTTTGCCCCGCATGAAATTGACCCTGCAAATATTGAAAGGCTTGAAGGTCTGTTCACTGTGAAATGTGTCAGGTTCTCATGTTTTTCCGAAGATTCATCTGATGCAAGAGTTTTAATAATTGATAATATAGGGGTCCTCTCTTCAGCATATCGTTATGCATATATTGCCGAGGTAGGCGGAGGCTTTGGTAAAGGGATACATAACATTCTTGAACCTGCATGCTGGGGCATACCTGTCCTTTTCGGCCCCAATTATAAGAGCTTCCGTGAAGCTGTTGAACTGATAAAGCTGGGCAGTGCCGGTTCGTTTAATAAATATGAAGATTTTGAAATGATCATTGAGGAATGGCTTACTGATGATTTGATATATAATAAGGCAGCTTCTGCTGCAGGAAAATATGTGAAAGGAAACAGAGGAGCCACCCAAAAAATAATACAGCGAATCATCTGAAAAGATGCTAACATCTCGTGCTCATAATTTGTTAATAAGTAGTCTTTTTAAAATTATTCCTGATACTTTAAAGCGTGTAAATTGAAAGCCCGGATTTAATAAAAATTTAATTTTATTGTAATCTGGTGATCAATTAACTACGATAATTTTGTAAAGAATAATATTAATCCTTAATCCTATTTT
>CAZHRV010000051.1:0-24429 GCA_964535035.1 uncultured Rikenellaceae bacterium | reverse complement strand
ATTGACAAGATCAAGGACAATGATGAAGTGACATTTGAACTTGCTGAAGGCAAAAAAGGACTTAATGCAGTTAATGTCAAACTTGCTGAAGAATAGTTTAGTTAATTGCCATTATAGCCGTCATCAACTGACGGCTTTTTTTATTTCATTAAATCGATAAAAAAACTTGCAGGACCAGAGAGACCTGCAAGCCACCAGGTGAAAAGCCTGTAAAAGGATAATATGTACAGTTTCTGTTATTTCTTTGCGGCTTTTTTTGCTTTTTTTGCAGCACGCTTTTCTTTCAGGCTTTTTGCAGGCTGTTTCTTGACTTTAGGCTGTTGCTTCGATTTTTCGTGTGACATAGCTTTATAAGTTTTGCATTAATCGCTTTCAAATTTAAATATTTCATCAAAATTATTACTATAAATTTTTAACAGTTAAAGTATCATTCCAGTAAGTTGCCGGCTTCTTCATCGAGAAGCCATGATGTTTTACCTTCAGCTGAAATAATGTGAGCAGCCGGAAACTTTAAATTCTCCACCCTTTTTCCAATTACTTCAGATACAATACCAGCCTTATCCTTGCCTGTGACAAGGAATATTATCTCATCAGCATTGTTAATAACTTTTCCTGTCAGAGTTACTCTTTTTTGTCCTGAAATGGGATGGATTGCCATATCACAGATATTCTCACTTTGTAGCAATTCAAGGTTTCCGGGGAAAATAGATGCAGTATGTCCATCCTCTCCCATTCCAAGAATCACAATATCAAATACCGGAAGGCTGTTGCGCTGACGGGTATATCTCATTATCTCCTCAGAATACCTGGCAGCTTCCGCTTTCGGATCATTTTCTCCCCATATCCTGTGGATGTTTTCCCGGGGAATATCTATTCCCCCAAGCAGTAACCGTTCAGTCATTCCATAATTGCTTTCAGGATCATCAGGTGGAACACATCGCTCGTCGACCCAGAAGAAATGTATAAAGTGCCAGTTTACAGAAGTCAGGTGCTTATCAGCAAGAACTGAGAATAAAAGTGTTGGAGTATTGCCTCCTGAAAGTGCCAGGGTCAGGGGTGAATTATTTCTTTCGGCCGACCTGATTCGATCAGCAAGTTCAGAAGCCAGGGTCTCTGCCAGATCACGTGCTGTTAGAAATTTTCTATACGTAACTTTCACTTTATAAATGTCATGAACATATTAAAGTCTATCCTTATAACCTGTACGGGGATCATAACTCGCAGAATAATCCGTCATCAGTCAGGTTTTTGCAGGGATATCGCCAGTCAAGATCGCAACCTTCAATGATTTCACCTGCATTTGAGGGACCCCATGTACCTGCCGGATAGCCATAGAGTTTTATACCCGGATTGTTTGCCCAGGCTTTCTGTATCGGGTTTATGAATTCCCAGGCTGTTTCAACTTCATCATCACGTGAAAATAGTGTTGAATCGCCGGTCATAGCATCATATAATAATCTTTCGTAGGCAGAGGGGATCCTTACATCTGCCAGATCTTTGTAATGGAAATCCATATTTACATTCTTGATATTGAATCCGGATCCGGGCTCCTTCATGTCAAATTTCAGCAGGATACCTTCATCTGGTTGTATTCTGATAATGAGCATATTAGATGTTGAAACTCCCTCCTGTCTTTTAAAGAGATGGTGGGGTGTTCTCTTAAAATAAATAACAATCTCGGTCACCCTTGCAGGCATTCTCTTACCTGTTCTTATATAGAATGGCACTCCTCCCCATCTCCAGTTATCTATATAAAACTTCATTGCCACGTATGTCTCCGTCATTGAATCTTCAGCCACACCTTTCTCCTGCCTGTAACCTGATACACATTCTCCGCGGATTGTTGAACCCGTATATTGTCCCCTTATAACCTGTTTTGGAACATCTGCCTCTCTTACAGGCTGAAGCGACTGGAATACTTTAAGTATTTCATTTCTGACAGAATCCGGTTCAAGCGACGATGGAGGCTCCATAGCTATTAGTCCTGCCATCTGTAAGATATGATTCTGCACCATGTCCCTGAGTGCACCGGATGAATCATAATAACCACCCCTCTCCTCCACTCCTATACTCTCGGCTGAAGTTATCTCTACACGGTGAATATAGTTTCTGTTCCATAGTGGTTCGAAGATACCGTTAGCAAACCTTGTAACCAGAACATTCTGGACTGTTTCCTTACCAAGGTAATGATCTATCCTGTAAATCTGGCTCTCACATATCATTTCATGAAGAGTATTGTTCAGTGCCCTTCCTGATTCAAGATCATAGCCAAAGGGTTTCTCATAAATAAACCTCCTGAACCCCTCTGATTGATCTGCGAGTCTCACCATGGCAAGTTTCTCGGAAACAGTCTTATAAATCCCGGGAGGCGTAGCCATGTAAAAAATATAATTTCTCCCTGTACCCTTAGACTTATCCAGTTCAAGGAGCTTTTCCTTCAGTTTTTTAAAGTCGTCTACAGAGTTATTGTCCATCCTTACATAATATAACTGCCTGGAAAACTGCTTTAGCTGATTAACATCCTGTTCCTTCTCTTCTGAAAATTTAATGATACTCTCATTCATTTTCTTCCTGAAATCTTCATCTGAAAAGGGTGTTCTCCCCGCTCCCACTATGACAAATTTTTCAGGCAACAGATTCTGTAACTTCAATGAAAACAGGGCCGGGATAAGCTTCCTGGAAGCCAGATCACCCGAAGCTCCAAAAATGATCAGAATTAGATTGTCCGGTTTTTCCATTTCTTTTGATCTCATTTAAAAGACTTTTCTAAACCTGTATTTTACTATTCTTTAATAAAGACCCGGCAACAAATATAATGAACCATCTGTTCCGAAAGACATATTAATATATTAATCCGCGAGGCAATGTCAATTATTAAGTTTAATGTTATTGTTGATAATTTTATACATTTTGTAATAATTCTCCGGATATTTAGATCAAACTGGAAGAATAAGTGATATATTTGCAACGCATTGTTAAAATGAAAAGAATAAAAACCATATTATCATTATTTCTAGTTTTAAGGTTTACTTGAAAATAATGAGAATGGTATATGGAATTGGATTAGGGATGACCGTTCTCTTGGAAACAGAGAACGGTTTTTTTAATAACTGACAGAGGAAAAACAGGATGAAAACGGAACGGCCGGACGCACAGGGATTATACAGACAGGAATTTGAGCATGATAGCTGCGGAATAGGTTTTGTGGCCCACCTCAAAGGGAAAAAATCGCATTCCATCATCAGCCAGGGGCTTGAAATTCTGATCAACATGACTCACAGGGGGGCAGAAGGTGCTGACAGCAGAACCGGTGACGGAGCCGGTATCATGATACAGGTTCCGCGTGATTTCTACCTTATCCAGGGCTATTCGCTGCCACAGACAGGACAATTCGGGACGGGTCTTGTCTTTCTTCCGAAAGATAATGGGGATGCAGTAAAATGCGAGGAGATCCTGCTTAACATCATTAAGGAAGAGAACGTAGGTTTCATTGGCTTTCGTGAAGTTCCGTGCAACAGTTCGGTTCTTGGCGAAATATCCCTTGCTGCTGAACCTCACATCAGGCAAATCCTGTTAGAAGCAGATATTACGCAGGAGGAACTTGAACGCAGACTATATATCATACGTAAGCGTACAGAAAGGTTGATCCGTGATTCCGGAATCAACCAGAAAAGTTTTTTCTACATACCGAGTCTCTCAACTAAAGTCCTGGTATATAAAGGGATGCTTACATCCCCGCAACTCAAGGAATACTTTACAGATCTGACTGATAATCGTCTGCAAAGTGCTATTGCCCTTGTACATTCAAGGTTCAGTACAAATACCTTTCCCAGCTGGGATCTTGCCCAGCCCTTCAGAATACTGGGACATAACGGCGAAATAAACACAATCAGGGGCAACAGACTCTGGATGGAAGCCAGGGAATCTTTACTTAAATCGGATAAGCTGGGTGATCTTTCAAGAATTTATCCAATAATAGAACCCGGGAAGAGCGATTCAGCATCACTTGATAATGTCCTAGAGTTCCTGGTAATGAGCGGCAAATCGCTTCCCTACGCTATGTCGGTACTTATCCCCGAATCGATCAATGCTAAAAATCCTATTTCGCCTGAACTAAGGGACTTTTATCACTATCATTCTACATTTATGGAACCATGGGATGGTCCTGCCTCACTCATCTTTTCCGATGGCCGTTATATTGGGGGCATGCTCGACAGGAACGGTCTGCGCCCTTCGAGATACCTTATCACAGAAAATGATCTTATTGTAATGGGATCGGAGACAGGAGTACAGTCTTTTGCACCTGACGAAATAAGGGAAAAAGGAAGACTTAAACCCGGTAAAATGATTCTTGTTGATACTGAATCAGGCACAATCATCTATGATAATGAACTTAAAGCCAGGCTTGCCGGTGAATTTCCCTATGGGAAATGGATCCAGCAGAATATGGTTAAACTTGAGGAGATAGAAACAGGCCATGTAGTAACACCTGCCATTGGACCGGAATATGAAACCTACATCACCTCATTCAATTATTCACGGGAAGATATTGAAAAGATTATCAGGGAAATGGCCGCTACTGGTAAAGAACCCATCGGTTCAATGGGTAATGATGTCCCGCTTGCGGTACTTTCAAGGAATCCATACCGCCTGTTCAACTACTTCAAGCAGCTTTTTGCACAGGTTACAAATCCTCCGATTGATCCCATCAGGGAGGAGCTCGTAATGACTCTTTCAGGTTATCTCGGATCACTTCAGCAAAACCTGCTTGACAAATCACCCGATCATGTAAAGATGGTCCGGTTCAGAAATCCGGTAATATCCAATACTTATTTTCAGGTGGTTAAAAACCTGAGATACAAGGGATTCTCTGCGGCCAACCTTTCGATGCATTTCGATGCAAGAAAGGGAGCAGACGGACTTCAGGATGCCATTGACCAGCTTTGCCTCGATGCGGAAAAAGCAGTTGATGAAGGCAAAAACTACATAATAATATCTGACAGGGGAATTGATGAGAATCATGCTCCCATACCCTCCTTGCTTGCAGTCTCTGCAATTCATCATCACCTTATCGATAAACGCAAGCGTATGCAGATCGATATTGTTGTGGAGAGTGCTGAACCCCGTGAAGTAATGCACTTTGCATTGCTTTTCGGATATGGAGCCAGCATAATTAACCCCTATATGAGTTTTGCTATAATTGACAAACTTGTAAAGGAGAAGGCAATACAGCTCGATTATCAGAAGGCGGAGGCAAACTACATAAACTCAATAAACAAAGGAATCCTTAAGATAATATCAAAGATGGGTATAAGTACCCTCAGGAGCTACCGTTCTTCCCAGATATTTGAAGCAGTTGGAATAGAATCCGATGTGATAAATAAATATTTTTCGGGTACTATTTCGCGTATCGGTGGTATTAGTATGAGAGAGATTGCCGAAGAGGTGCTTACACCGCACAGAAAAGCCTTTACTGAAGAATATCAGTCAGAAATACTTACTGAAGGTGTTTATTCATTCAGAAAACATGGCGAACTGCATGCATGGAATCCCGAGACTATTTCACTCCTGCAATGGAGTACGAGAACTAACGACCGTGAAAAATTCAGAGAGTTCAGCAGTCTGGTTAACAGGGATACTTCCAGCCCACTATTTATTAGAGGATTATTGAGAATAAAGAAGAATCCCATCCCGGTAGAAGAAACTGAACCTGCGGAAAAGATCATGAAACGCTTTGTTACCGGGGCGATGTCATATGGAGCAATAAGCCTGGAGGCGCATGAGACTCTGGCTATTGCCATGAACCGTATCGGAGGCCGCAGTAATACTGGTGAAGGAGGTGAAACTCCTGAAAGATTCCGTCCTCGTGAAGATGGGATATGTACGAGGAGCTCTATCAAGCAGGTAGCCAGCGGAAGGTTTGGAGTAACTGCTGAATATCTTGTCAATGCCGATGAAATACAAATTAAAATTGCCCAGGGGGCAAAACCGGGAGAGGGTGGACAGCTTCCTGGTCATAAAATTGACAGGACAATTGCAAAAACGAGGTATTCAATCCCGGGTATCACGCTAATTTCACCTCCGCCTCATCACGATATCTACTCTATTGAGGATCTGGCGCAGCTGATCTTTGACCTTAAGAATATTAACCCGGCTGCAAAAATAAGCGTCAAGCTCGTTTCCGAGAGCGGAGTCGGTACAATTGCTGCCGGAGTAACAAAAGCAGGCGCCGATCTGATTACAATAAGCGGATATGAAGGAGGAACGGGGGCAAGTCCCTCATCATCAATAAAACATGCCGGGCTGCCGCTTGAACTGGGACTTGCCGAAACACAACAGGTACTTGTGATGAACAACCTCAGAAGGAAAGTGATGCTCCAGGCTGACGGCCAGATAAAAACCGGGCTGGACATAATAATGACTGCTTTAATGGGTGCCGAGGAATATGGATTTTCAACAAGTGCCCTTGTAGTTCTGGGATGTGTGATGATGCGCAAATGTCATCTTAATACCTGTCCTGCAGGTGTTGCAACCCAGAATCCTGAACTCAGGAAAAGATTCATGGGAAAAGCCGAATATCTTGTCAACTATTTCAGATTCCTTGCTGAGGATGTCCGTGAATATCTTGCTGAACTGGGATATAAGAGTCTTGACGAAATAATCGGAAGGGTTGACCTGCTTGAACGTAATCCTGAGGTGGATCACTGGAAAATAAGAAACCTCGATTTAAACAGCCTGCTTACCCTGCCGGCCGAATCAAAGGTAAACGCAATGCATTGCATTGAACGTCAAGAGAATAAACTGACTAGTGTACTCGACACAGGGCTCATTGAGGAGGCAAAGGAAGCAATAGAAAAGCAGCAACCTGTTGAAATTTTCAGGACTATCAGGAATACTGACAGAACAACCGGAGCAATGCTTTCCGGGAAAATCGCATCCCTGTACGGATCGACAGGACTGCCTGATGGTACTATCAAATGCAGGTTTAGTGGATCAGCGGGACAGAGCTTCGGTGCATTTCTTTCAGCGGGAATTGAAATGTTCCTCGAAGGAGATGCAAACGACTACCTGGCAAAAGGTCTTTCAGGCGGAAGAATCATTGTCGTACCACCTGCCGGATCAACCTTTGAACCTCATGAGAATATTATTATTGGCAATACTGTGCTTTATGGTGCCACCAGTGGTGAAGTTTATGTATCAGGTATTGCCGGGGAGAGATTTGGCGTCAGGAACAGCGGAGCTGTTGCCGTAGTGGAAGGAGTCGGCAACCACTGCTGCGAATACATGACCGGAGGAAGAGTGGTAGTACTTGGGAAAACCGGGAGCAACTTTGCCGCTGGAATGAGCGGAGGTATTGCCTATGTCCACAATGAATCAAATGATTTTGACTATTTCTGCAACATGGGAATGGTCGAACTGTCACTTGTCGATGACTATAATGATGTTAAAGAACTGACAGATCTGATTTCGCGCCATTACATGTTCACATCAAGCAGGAAGGCAAAGATGATTCTGGATGATCCCGATAAATTTATTCCCATGTTTATAAAAGTTATCCCTTATGATTATAAAAAGGTTCTGGAAGAGCAAAAACTTGAAGAGATAAGAAAGAAAATAGCTGATGTTGAGATGGATGTTGAATTCGGTCCGGTACATTAGGCAAAGATGAAATAAACAATAAAAACATGGCCGATATAACAGGTTTTTTAAAGATAAAAAGGAAGGAAGCAGGTAACAGGCCTCTTCACGAAAGAATATGTGATTTCAGCGAAGTGGAACAGGTTCTGAACAGCGAGGACAGAATTCTTCAGGCATCGAGGTGCATGGACTGCGGTATTCCTTTCTGTCACTGGAGCTGTCCTGTCGATAACCTGATCCCTGAATGGAACGATCTTCTTTACAAGGGAGAATGGAGGGCAGCCTATGAGAGACTCAACGCAACAAATAACTTCCCTGAATTTACCGGCAGAATATGCCCTGCAAGCTGTGAACATGCCTGTGTACTTAATATCAACCAGGAACCTGTTACAATACG
Source organism: uncultured Rikenellaceae bacterium (assembly GCA_964535035.1). Taxonomy (GTDB): domain Bacteria; phylum Bacteroidota; class Bacteroidia; order Bacteroidales; family VadinHA17; genus LD21. The sequence continues at coordinate 16,394 of CAZHRV010000051.1, read as the reverse complement.
AGAAAACGAGGTGGCCATTGTTGAAAAAGCCTTTACTGAAGGATACATTAAACCTCTTCCTCCCAAAAAACGATCAGGAAAAACTGTTGCTATAATAGGCAGCGGACCGGCAGGTATGGCTGCTGCTGATTTACTTAACAAAGCAGGTCACCTGGTTACGATTCTTGAAAAGGATGATAAAGCAGGAGGATTACTAAGGTATGGAATTCCCGATTTTAAACTGAGCAAAGCAACTGTTGACCGCCGGCTTGATCTCCTTGTAAAAGAAGGGATTATAATCCAGACAAGTGCATTTATCGGCAGGGATATACCTGCCCTGGAACTACTCGACAATTATGATGCAATCTGTATTGCAATTGGTGCCGGCTGCCCGCGTTCTCTAAATATAGAAGGGAGTGAGTTTGAAGGGATCCATAACGCAATGGATTTCCTTACTGCTCAGAACAGGGTTAATGCAGGACAATTATCAAAGGATGTAAATCCCATAAATGCTACTGGTAAAAGAGTTCTTGTAATAGGCGGCGGAGATACAGGATCGGACTGTGTCGGCACTTCAATACGGCAGAAGGCAGTCAGCGTGACACAGATAGAGATACTCCCCAAACCCCCGGAAACCCGAGCGATCGATAATCCGTGGCCCTGGTTCAGCAAAACTCTGAAAACAACCACTTCACATGAGGAGGGTTGCGAAAGACTCTGGAACATTTCAACCTTAAGGTTTGTTGGCGACGGTAAAATAACCAGGGGAGCAGAGGTTGAGGAGGTTACATGGGAATCCTCAAATGGCAGATATATAATGAATCCCGTGGAGGGCACCCGCCGGGTTATTGAAACAGATCTTGTGCTGCTTGCCCTCGGATTCAGCCATCCTGTACTGGAAGGATTGCTGACAGAATTAGGAGCGGAGCTAGACAACAGGAATAATGTAAAGGTTGACGCTAACCTGGCAACAAACATACCTAAAGTATTTGCTGCCGGCGATTCTGTTAGTGGTGCCAGCCTTGTTGTTAATGCTATTGCATCAGGGAGAAGGGTAGCAAAAGAGATAAACAGGTACCTGAGATCACATTAAGATATTTATTTTATTTATATCATCCTCAATGCTTCGGCCGGATTGATTGCTGACGCCTTTAATGTCCTGTAGCTAATTGATATCCACCCTATTATCAGTGTTATCAGTGTTGCAAAAATGAATATCAGGGGATTAACACTCACTTTGCTGGCGAATCCTTCCAGCCAGTATCTAGAACCAAGCCAGGCAACCGGCCAGGCTATAAGTGATGAAATAAGAATTAAGTAAACAACCTCCTTAGATAAAAGACCAAGTACAACCTGTGCCGAAGCTCCATAAGTTTTCCTTATTCCTATTTCCCTGGTCCTTTTGTTTGTGATATAGGTTATCAGTCCTATTAATCCAAGGCATGCAATAAAAACTGCAAGGATTGAAAAAATAATAAAGATCTTTCCTGTTTTCATTTCTGCACTGTACAGATTATTCCATGTATCAGTGAAAAACTCATACTGAAAAGGCTGTTTCGAAGTAAAGGTCTGCCAGGTTTGCTCTATTGCCCTTATAGTTGCCGGTACATCATTACCGGTTAGTCTTACTGTTGCAAATTTATCTCCTCCCCCAGGCCCCATTACAGTAAAGCAAACGGGTGTTATTGCTTTATGCATTGATTCAATATTAAAATCTTCCATTATACCTATGATCTGAAGCCTTCTGAACTGCTGAGGTCCTTGCGGTTGTAAAATGTATTTCCCGACCGGGTCTGTTAGTCCAAGCGATTTGACCGCTGTTTCATTAATGAGTATTGCCGAAGAATCACTTCCGTATTCACGCGAAAAGAATCTGCCGTCCACGAGCTGTACACCCAGTGCCTGGGGAAAATCAAGGCTTACACCCGCCTGATTTAAAAGGTAAGTATTTTTTTCAGGATCATCATCAAGGAGAAAACCATTATTGTTGAAAGTTGTACCTGGCAATGCCCATGAAAAGCCTGCTTTATCCACTCCCGGAATTTGTAAAAGCTGTGTCCTGAATGATTCCATCTGCCTGTAAAAAGCATCAGGCCTGCGAATAACAATAAGATTCTCCTTTTCAAAACCCAGATCTCTTTTAGTCATGAAATTCAGCTGACTATAGACAATAATTGAGCCAATAATTATGATAATGGAAACTATAAACTGGAAAACAACGAGTACACCCCTCAGTGTTTTTGACATCGAGCCCGGATTCAGAGTGCCTTTTAAAACCTCAACAGGATTAAAAGAGGCAAGCACAAAGGCAGGATAAAATCCTGCTGAGAGTGCGACAATAATAATCAATAATAAAAGTGATATTATTCCTTTAAAGCTTGTAAGCAGTGTGATTGATATCTCCTTGCCAATAAAATTATTGAAAGCGGGCGTCAGGATATAAACCAGCGAAACCACCAGTATGGTGGCAACAGCAACAATTATTACAGACTCTCCCAGGAATTGCATTACCAGACCCGATTTATTAGCCCCAGCAACTTTCCTCACTCCTACCTCTTTTGCCCTTGAAGCAGATTTAGCTGTTGCCAGGTTAACATAATTAATAATAGCAATTATCAAGATCAATATTGCAACGACTGAAAAAATGTATACCGTTGATAATGAGCCCGGTGGTTCAAGATTATATTGAGGAGCTCCCTTGAGGTGAATATCTTTCAATGGTTCCAGCATATATCTGAAATCGCTGCCTGCTTTTCTGAAATCTTCAACAGATATCCCAAGAAACTCCTGCAGCTGCGGTCCTACATATTTTATAACCATACCCTGAAATTTTTCTTCAAGCAATTCTTTGTCAACACTCTCATTTACTACGATATAAGTATAGAAATTATGACTGATCCAAAACTGATTATTAGCTCTTCCGGGATATGTGCTCATTGAAGCAAGCATATCAAATTTCATATGTGAATTATCAGGTACATCTTGAATAACCCCCGTAACAGTATATAGTATTGAATCCTCCTCCACGCTTATCCTTTGGCCAACCGGATTCTGGTCACCGAAATATTTCTTCGAGTATTCTTCAGTAAGCACCATGGAACGTGGTTGTACCAGGGCAGAACGGGGATCACCCTTCAGCATTTTGAAACTGAAGACATCAAAGAATGTTGAATCAGCGAAGAGTATTCCATCCTCATTGAATTTCTTATCTCCAAAACGTATCAGCCAGGCTCCCATCCTGGTTACCCTTGTAACATGAATCACTTCAGGATAATCATTAAGCATTGCCTGCGCCATGGGAGCAGCAGTAATTGCCTGGTCAATTTCTCCTCCTGACATCCTGCCTACTACCTTTAGTCTGTAGATATTTTCATAATTCGCATGGAACCTGTCATAACTAAGTTCATGGATGACGTAGAAAGCGATGAACAGGAAAATTGTAAGTCCTATTGCCAGACCGGTAACATTCAGAATTACAGAACCGCTCTGCTTTCTTATGTTCCGAATGGCATTGATAAAAAAATTCTTCAGCATAATCAGATTTATATTTCAAAAAGGCTGTCTCAGTAAAGACTTTATAAATCAAAACATGCTGCATGCTTATAATATGAAAAGACCCGGCTTTTTCAGACCGGATCCTTCATAGACTTACCCCCCATCCCCCCAAGGGGGGCTAATTATCAATTATAAGTCACTCAGAAGCCTCATATCCTTCACAGTGTTTATCAGTCTTATCATCTCGCTGCGATAGCCATCCTTATCTTCACCTTTTGCTGATGAGGCAAATTTTACAGCATTCTCAAGGGTTGCATTCCCTTTGAATTCAGATTCTCTCAATATCATTCCAAATTCGGTGACTGCAGCAGCAAACCTCAGATTTTCAGATGCATCTTCAATTTTATCACCGTAATCTTTTACGGGTTTTTCAAGGAGCATGCTGGTGCTATCATCCGGCGTCTTATAACGTACTTTTATTGTCACAAGCTCGCTTGAGTATTTTCCTTCCTCTATCTTCCTGGATTCCTGATACTTAAGAGGATCAACCGAAGGTATTTTTTCACCTGAACCTGCAGGTATAATTTCATACAGGGCAGTCACCATATGGCCGGAACCCATTTCGCCGGCATCTTTGGTGTCATCATTGAAATCCTCATCATTAAGAAGCCTGTTCTCATATCCTATAAGCCTGTATGAATCGACCTTTGCAGGATTGAATTCAAGCTGAAATTTAACATCCTTGGCTATCGTAAAGAGTGTGCCTCCAAATTCACGAACAAGTACCCGGCGGGCCTCCTGCAGGTTATCGATATAGGAGTAATTGCCATTGCCTTTGTCGGCAATTATCTCCATCTTATCGTCTTTGTAGTTACCCATTCCAAAGCCAAGGACTGTAATGAATACACCCAGTTCACGCTTTTCCTCAACAAGCCTTTCCATACCGCCGTTGCTTGATTCGCCTACATTAAAGTCACCGTCAGTGGCAAGAATGATCCTGTTATTTCCTCCATTAACAAAATTCATTTCTGCTTCCATATAAGCAAGTCTCAGCCCATCGCCTCCTGCAGTTGATCCTCCTGCCTCAAGATTATCTATAGCGCTCATTATCACTTCTTTCTTGTTGCCGGGAGTCGATTCAAGAACCAGCCCGGCTGCACCTGCATAAACAACTATAGCAACCTGATCCTGAGGTCGCAGCTCGTTTACAAGCAGTCCGAATGCCGATTTAAGCAGCGGAAGTTTGTTGGGTGAATTCATCGATCCCGAGACATCAATCAGGAAAACCAGGTTTGAGGGGGGAAGCGAGGATTTGTCGATACTCTTTCCGCGCAGACCCACCTGCAGCAACTGGTGTTTCTGATTCCAGGGACAGACAGCAACTTCAGTATAAACCGAGAAGGGATGCTCTCCTTCAGGTTCAGGATAATCATACCTGAAATAATTTATCATCTCCTCTATTCTGACCGCATCTGCCGGCGGCAGGCTGCCATTGTTGATAAACCTGCGGATGTTGGAATAAGATGCATTATCAACATCGATTGAAAATGTAGACAATGGATTGTTCCTGACGTTTTTGTACCCGTTCTCATTTATCGGAGCATATCCCTCGGTATTGAAATTATTGTTATACCTGGGGAAATGAGCCCTTGACTTATAGGCAACACCACTTGCTATCGAGGCCGCCTTGTTAGCTACTTCTCTTCCTGTAACGTAATCAGCCGCCACCATATCTTCAAGATGAAGAATTTCAGGTTTCATAGTGACGTTTATTATGTTTCTGTCACCGATTTTCTGCTCAACAGTAACATAGCCGGGATAAGAGAAAACGAGCACCCTATCCTCTGTACCAACATTGATTCTGTAATTGCCTTTAAGATCAGAGATGGTCCCTGTTAGGGATCCCTTTACAGATATTTTCACTCCGGCCAGCGGATTACCCTGATCATCTGATACTGTTCCCGTAATGGTTCTCAATTCAACAAAAGAGATCACTACCGCTGAAAGGATCAGTATTGCGAAAATTCTTAAACTGTTTCCCATGACTAATAATTTTTTTGGTTGGACTTTTTACATATGATGCAGTTCATATTCAAATTCCATAAACCACATCATACTTTTAATTTTAATGTATCTTTAAGGAAAATAAAAGAAGAAAATAGTTACACAGAGTGACACAGAGGAGGCACAGAGAGCCACAGAGAAAAACCTCTGTGTAACTCTGTGTCTTCTCTTTGGATCTCTGTACAACAAAAAAACAATAAAGAATTCTATCAATTTCTAAGCAGCAGGCAATGTTTTTTAAGTTCCCGGGAAAAATATCAAAGGAAAAGACCGATGAGGAACTGATTGCAGAATTCAATTCTTCAGGTAATCTTGAGGTATTGGGCGAACTATATTCCGGATATATGCACCTGGTGTATGGTGTTTGCCTTAAGTACCTGAATAACAGAGAGGAAGCCATGGATGCTGTTATGCAGATATTTGAAAAGCTGATAACTGATATTCCGAAACAGGAAATAAAAAACTTCAGAAGCTGGCTGCATGTTGTGACAAGGAATTATTGCCTGATGATACTGAGGTCATCAAAATCGCAGAAAGAAAAACTTGGTGAATGGGCTGTTGATCCTGTAAATTTTATGGAAAACTCAATTGAAATGCATCCAATAGATAGAGATGAACCGGAGTTGGAAGAGGCGATAAACGATTGTATTGAAAGACTTAAAAAAGAACAAAAGTTTTGCATCAGGCAGTTTTACTATGAGAACAGGTGTTACAGGGAAATAGCCGATAGTCTCGGGATATGTGAAAAAAAAGTTAAGAGTTATCTTCAGAATGGAAAAAGAAATCTAAAACTTTGTCTTGAAGAGAAAAATGAAAAGAAAAGGTAACAATAATAAAGGTAGTCTCCCTGATTTTATACGTTATACCAGGGGTGAGATGACAAAAAGAGAAGAGAATGCCTTCCAGAGGCAACTCCAGAAGGATCCTTTTGCAGAAGAGGCTGCAGAGGGTTTTTCAGAAATTTTGCCCGAAGAGGCTGTATCTGATCTGGGTAAACTCGAAAGACAACTAAAGACCAGAATACTCGGAAGACAGAGACTCTTCTATTACCGTATTGCAGCTTCTATAGCTGTATTAATGATAATATCTTCTGTCTTCATCATTATTAATAAAAATGAAACAGGTGAGGTATCATTTGAAACTACCTTAAAACAGGTTACTCTGGATATCCCTGGATCAAAGGGAATTGAAGAACCTGAAGAAATAACACTAACGAATAACATTCCTGAATCCGAACCAAAAGCTGAAGAACCGGTTGAACTGATTGGACCGGTTAAGTCTGTTGCAGCGGATATCACACCCGAAATCCCTGAAGAAATTACTGAGGAGAAGCAAAAGACAGTGATTCCGGAAAGATCAGAAAATCTTATTCAGACAGGAGCAAAAGAAGCTCAGAGACCGGTCTCTGAAGATCGGGATGTTAAACCAACATCTGCTCTTCCAGGGGAAGCAGTTCCTGCTGTTGTTGGTGATGCCATGAAGAAAGCAGAATATATAGAGATAGATTATTCACCACCTGAACCATCGTATGGCATGGACAGTTTTAATATTTATGTTGAAGAAAATCTCCGGAAACCGTTAACTCTTCCTGATGGACAGAGAACCGTAGTGACATTAAGCCTCCTGGTAAAATCCACAGGTGCTATTGACAGCATAAAAGTTACCAGCAGTCCCGGAAATGAATTTTCTGAAGAGGCAATCAGACTTATTAAAGAAGGTCCTTTATGGAAACCCGCTGAGAGTGAGGGTAATACTATCGACGATAAAGTAAGCGTAAGAATTGTATTCAAATAGATCCTTATGTTAAAAAAACTATTATTAATACCTCTAATTTTAATAGTCTTCTTCAATTCTGCCAGTCAATCCATTGATTCAATATCTTTTAAATTAAACTCAAGGTTCAGTTTTTACACTTTTGAGAAAAGCGGGGAATTCCTACTGCATATTCCGCCGGACATGGTCAACAATACTCTGGCTGTCAATCTGAAAGCTGATGATCAGATCATAACTTCATGGGATGGGATACCAGGAAAGAAACTTATCCGCATCCCGTATAACATTAACCTTCCTGTCTCTGCATACAGGGTAATCGCTGAGATCAACGTTAAAGGGAGGAATCAAAATTACCTGGCCTTTGCCGATCTTATTATTCTTGAATACAAACCTAATGAGGTAAAAACTGACCGCCTGACCGGAGGACTAATAGTGAACAGGAGACAATTCTTTCCTTTCGGATTTTACTGTTATTCACCTGTCTCACCGACTCTCCCTGAGGAAGAGGTTGTAAAAGGTTTTAATATGATCTCGCCATATCAGAAAATAATGCCTGAGACTCTCAATAAAAGAAAAGCATACATGGATCGTTGTGCACAATTGGGGATGAGGGTGAATTATAACCTATTATCTTTATCAGGAGGCGGTGGTGTAAATTCAAACATTAATAGTATCGGCGAGGATCAGAAAAAAGAATGGCTGATAAATGAAATAATGGAATTCCGTGACCACCCGGCTTTACTGGCATGGCATATTGCCGATGAGCCGAATGGACATGATATTTCCCCTGAAGCACTGGAAAACACCTATCAGATAATAAGAGAATATGATCCATGGCACCCGGTTACTATCGTTTTCATGGCTCCGCACACATCAGCAAAACAATATTCAAATGCCCTTGACATCGTTATGGCTGATTCATATCCTGTTCCCGATCTCCCGGTGACAACATTCGGAAATATTGCGGATCAGCTCTCCCGGGAATTTAGGGGCTGGAAACCGATTTGGATGGTTCCGCAGGCATTCGGCGGTGGAGAAATATGGAAACGCGAACCTACACTGCAGGAGATCAGATCAATGACTTACCAGGCAATAATAAATGGAGCCAGAGGCATACAATATTTTATAAGACAGGGACCTAATTTATTCCCAAAATCAACAGCCACCTGGGGTGAATGTGGTCGCATGGCCTCTGAAATTACGGAATTGACTCCATGGCTCCTGTCGGATGAAGAAACAATACCTGTCAGATCAGGTTCAAGTAATATTCTGGTCACTTCCGCAGTACACGCAGGAGAACTTTTGATTATGGCAGTGAATAAAACAAATTCACCACAGAAGGCTCAATATATGATTTCAGGAATGATATCAGGTAAAGCCAAAGCCCTGTTTGAAAACCGTTCAATATCAGTAACCTCCGGATATTTTACAGACCAGCTTTCCCCTTTTGGTTCACAGGTCTATATGATAGAAATGGAGCCACGTATGGATTCCCTGAAACCTTTTCCGGACAACCTGTTGCCAGATCCCGGATTTGAGGATATCTCAAGCCCCGGTGTGCCGGCTTCATGCTATGCCCGTAACGGTGGTGACTGGGGTGCTACATATTTTCTCGATTCAAGGGAACACGTTGAAGGGAATCATTCGGTAAGGATTGTAACTCCCGGAGAGAATGAGAGTATCCGGCTCAGGTTCTTTCCAGTACCTGTCATGAACGGAAAATCCTATCTCGTTTCAGTCAGGGCAAAAGCTGACCCGGAGCAGAGATTTCCTGCCAGTGAAACTTACATACCCCAGTATTTTGAGATCTCGCTGGGCAGATATGGGAATAAGAGGTTTAAAATGAGTGATAATTGGGAGGAATTTGTGACAATTATCACAATTCCCTATTTTGATGATCAGTTGTCGAAAGCCAATATTATCCTGCAAATGCCCCCTGCAGGAGTTGCATGGTTCGATCTGCTGCAGGTAATAGAATGTGCTGATATTAAACAAAGTATAAATCCCGAATTACAATTAAATGAATTTTAAGATATTTTAAATATTAAAGTGAGATTTCATCTTCAAATCATGAAACAAACAGTAATAACACTCATTTCAGTAATTATCATTCTTACTGCAGGATGTATAAACAAAAAAGAAAATATTAACTATAAAGGAAATCCTGTGCCATTGTCGCAAAATGCATATATAAAGCTGCCTCTTGGTTCAATTAAGCCGGAAGGCTGGCTGAAATCGCAGCTTGAAGCCCAGGCCGCAGGACTGACAGGAAATATCGATGATTTCTGGCCTGATCTTGTCAACTCCTCATGGCGCGGAGGTGATGGTGAAGCATGGGAGCGAGGCCCCTATTTTCTTGACGGACTTGTCCCTCTTGCCTATCTGCTTGATGATGAATCCATTAAGGACAAAGTGAAAGCATGGATTGAACCGATTCTATCGAGCTCAAGCGACACCGGCTGGTATGGTCCGGTAAAAAACAAAGACCGCTGGCCTCTTGCAGTAGCAAATAAGGTTCTGATGCAATATTATGAAGCAACCGGTGATATGAGGGCAATAGAGGTACTCGAAAAATACTTCAGGTACCTGCACGATACTCCTCCCGACTGGCCTGATAAGGAGTGGCGTGGAGTAAGGGCAATGGAAAATGCCGTGACCGGCTACTGGTTATACAGGCAGACAGGCGGACTATGGATCCTTGAGACAATAAAATCGATATTTGAAAACAGTTCAGACTGGACTACATACTACGAAAAGTTTCCATGGGATTCAGCTGCCTCAGCCGATAAGAAAATCCCACTGAACTGGGGTCCCGAAGGATTAACCGCCCATGTTGTAAATAACACAATGGCAATTAAATATCCCGGATTATGGTTTCAGCAATCATCTGATGAGAGATTTAAAAATGCAGTCTTTACCGGAATTGAAAAATATGACCTCAACCATGGACAGGCAGGAGGTAGATTCTCAGGAGATGAACACCTGTCCGGGAAAAGTCCTGACCGTGGCACAGAATTATGTGCTGTTGTAGAATATATGTTTTCGCTTGGGGAGCTTTATGCAATATTCGGAGACAATTCTCTTGTCGACAGACTGGAATTACTGACATTCAATGCTTTACCCGGAACAACAACTCCCGATATGTGGGCGCATCAGTATGACCAGCAGTCAAACCAGGTACTTGTGACGGGTGAAAAAAGGAATTGGAGCACAAACGGGAATTATTCAAACATCTATGGATTGATGCCAAATTTCGCATGCTGCCTCGCAAATATGCATCAGGGATGGCCTAAATTTACACAGAACCTCTGGATGGCTACAAATGACAATGGACTGATTGCTGTAGCTTACAGCCCGTCAACGGTAAAAGCAAAAGTAGGCAATGGCACTGAAGTCACCATTCTCGAGGAAACAGATTACCCGTTCAAAGGCGACATAAAATTCAAGATCAGTACAGACAACTCTATAAGGTTCCCTCTTTACCTCAGAATACCCGGCTGGGCTGATTCTGTCACAATAAACTTCAAGGGCAAATCAGTAACCGGAAAAACGGGCTCGACTTTTAGATTAAACGAGAAATGGAATAATGATGATGTTATTGGTATAGTGATCCCCATGAGAATCAGAACCGAAAAAAGATATAATGGTGCAATGTCATTGCTACGAGGACCACTATATTTTTCATTGAGAATTGAAAAGGAATATAAAAGTGTCAAAATTAACTATGATAACTTTGGTTATAAAGGGAGCGTTGACTGGGAGATATATCCTAAGAGCCCCTGGAACTATGGTTTAATGATTGACTCTTCAAAACAGGAAAGAGGATTTAAGATTACTAAAAATTCCTTGACAAGTTATCCCTTTGCCGACAGGGGAGATATGATCTGGAATACCGATTCGGGTAAATATGTTCTCTGGACAGAAGATGCTGCAGTCATTATAAAAGCAAGAGGAATGGAAGTGCCACGCTGGATCATGAAAGATAATTCGGCAGATATCCCGCCATTAAGTCCTGTTGCACCTGAAGGCACACCTGAAATCATTGAGCTGGTACCATATGGGGCAGCAAAACTGAGGATCACTGAATTCCCGGTGATTGATGTTACAAAGATGGAAGATGTTATAAGATAGGTGATTAATACGAACCGTCCCATCCCTGACTATAAAAGTCAGGGCCACCCCTCCTTTCCAAAGGAGGGGAAAATAATTGATTATTTTATTTCAAGTTTCTCCTCCTTTTTAAAGGAGGAGTACCCCTGACGGCGACCGTCAGGGGGGAGGTGGTTCTTGTACTTAATTTATAGCTCCAAAGTTTTTTCCTTAAGCCACATTCTTTCCTCTTCTGTCAGATAAGGGCATATCTTTTCGTAGACCTCTGTATGGTAGGAATTGAGCCAGTCAATCTCCTTTTGTTCCAGTAATGATTTGTCAATCAATGATTTTTCAATATAACATAACGAGACTGTATCAAATCGCAGGAATTGCCCGAAGTCTGTCTCCTCATCCTCATAACTGAGGATAAGATTTTCAGTTCTGATTCCATATTCACCTTCGCGGTATAATGCCGGTTCATTTGATAAAAGCATTCCTGCCTCAATGATGGTTTTGTTTCCGGAAGGGCTTATATTCTGTGGACCTTCATGAACATTCAGGCAGTACCCAACCCCATGTCCGGTTCCATGTCCGTAATTTAATCCCTGTTCCCAGAGATGTTTTCTTGCCAGCATGTCAAGCTGGTATCCCCTGGTTCCAAATGGGAATTTTGCCAGTGCAAGGTTAATGTGTCCTTTGAGTACAAGTGTAAAATCGGTTTTTTGGGTTAGAGAAGGTGTTCCTATAGATATTGTCCGGGTTATATCGGTGGTACCGCCATAATACTGGCCACCGGAATCGACCAGTAGAATGCCATTCTCCTCAATAACAGAATCCGTCTCGGGTTTTGCAGAATAATGAGGCAGTGCTGCATGTTGATTGAAAGCTATAATTGGAGCAAATGAGGGTCCCAGGAAATCTTCGTTTTCTACCCGGAACTTCAACAATCTTCCAATCAGGAAAAGCTCTGTCATTGGTATCTGACCAAAGTTGCTTTCGATCCAGTAAAAGAATTTTGTAAGGGCAATGCCATCTCTTACCATCACCTTACCGATATTTTCAATCTCTGCCCTGTTTTTAACCGCCTTCATCCGTGAGGGTATACTTGTATCCTCGAAGATCTTCACGCTCTCCGGAATGGAAAAATATAAAGCACTAGATGTTGTACGTGGTGAAATGAGCAGTGATGAACCTTCCGGGATAGATGATAAGCCGGCGGCAACCTCTTCATAGGGCAGAATAACTATATCGAGGCTGTCAAATTCCTGTGCCATCTTCGGGGGTATCTTGTTTTCTCCCGTAAACAGCAGTATCTGTTCCTCACCTATAATGGCGAAGGATAACAACAAAGGTGTATATGGCACATCACTGCCTCTGATATTCAGCAGCCACATTATATCATCAACCGAAGTAAGCAGATGGTAATTTATCTTCTGATTTCTCATTTGTTCCCTTACTTGAATGATCTTCTCCGATCGTTCCTTCCCTGAAAACTCAACAGGATGGTCAAAAGCAGGTGTTGAGGGCAACGGAGGACGGTTGGTCCATATTTCACTTATCAGGTCACAGTCAGTTTTTAAGATCACCTTTTTACTCACCAGTCTGGTTTCAAGCTTCCTGTAATGACTTATTGATAAAGTCCTGCCATCGAAAGCTATTCTGCTGCCCTCCCCTGTATTCCCGATAAGCCAGTCAATATAGCTTTCTTCCGGAACAGGTCCGGGTCTCATATGTTTAAAACCAGAGCCTTCCAGTTGTTTTTCGGCCTGTATAAAATATCTTGAATCGGTCCATAATCCTGCAAATGAATCAGTTATAATGACCGTGGCCGCTGATCCGTCAAAACCTGTCAGCCAGGCAATTACGTGCCAGTGATCAGCGATGTTTTCACCAAGATGGGGATCAGACACAGGTATAATATATGCATCAATGTTGTTCTGCTTTAAGGTAGTACGAAGAAGAGCAAGATTTTGAAAAAGAGAATTCACAGGTCTTTTATCTCGTTTACCAGGTTTTGCAGAGAGGTTTTAGCATCACCGAACAGCATTCTTGTCTTGTCGTTAAAGAAGAGCATGTTTTCAATAGCAGCATATCCTTTCCCCATTCCGCGTTTCATCACAATTATGTTCTTCGCCTCACGCGCTTTAATAATCGGCATACCGTAAACAGGACTTGAAGGGTCATCCTCCGCAGCAGGATTTACAACATCATTGGCGCCGATAACAACAAGCACATCTGTATTCGGCAGATCAGGATTGATCTTGTCGCTTTCAATAAGCTGTTCATAAGGCACATCGGCCTCTGCAAGAAGCACATTCATGTGTCCGGGCATACGGCCCGCCACAGGGTGAATTGCATATTTCACCTCCACTCCTTTTTCATCAAGAAGCTTATCGAGCTCATGACATATATGCTGAGCCTGTGCTACTGCCAGTCCGTAACCCGGTACAATCACAACCTTCTTTGAGTAGCTGAGAAGTATGGCGGCATCTGACAGTGTTATTTCCTTAACAGTTCCCTCTCCTGAATCAGCGGCCTGTCCTCCTCCCCCAAATACGCCGATAATCACATTCAGCAGCGATCTGTTCATGGCCCTGCACATTAATACAGTAAGTATTGTTCCGGCAGAACCGACAAGGATTCCCCCGGTAAGCATTGCCTGGTTATTGTACAGGAAGCCTCCCATTGTTGCAGCCACACCAGTGAATGAGTTCAGGAGGGAGATCACTACAGGCATATCAGCCCCGCCGATAGGCATTACAAAAAGAACACCATAGACTACCGCTACAGCAAACATAATATATATTAACGGGGTAAGCTCGGAACTTGACTGTACATCACGTGTCATTATGTAAACAATGAATCCTATCAGTACAGCTAAAATAGTGAGATTCACATATCTTATGGCTTTTACCCTCAGATCGCCTATCCATCCGTCGAGCTTGCCGTACGCGATCATACTTCCTGCCCATGAAACGGTCCCTATCATTAGTCCCAGCAGGATAGCCAGCACATGACCGTTAGCCATACCGCTCCTGGCAATAAGTTCGGGACTCACATGCGGGAACTCCATCATGGAGATGAGTGCTGCTGTAGCACCTCCCATTCCGTTGAAGAATGACACAAGCTGAGGCATGGCTGTCATTTTGACTTTTTTGGCTATTATCCACCCTATTGCCGTTCCAATCACAATAGCAGCAATTATCCATGGTATGTTGCCTATAGGTTCACCATCCTTCTTGTGGAACAGAATAGTGGCAATGATAGCGAAGCCCATACCGAAAGCAGCCAGTATATTACCCCTCCGGGCCGTAAGTGGATGACTTAACATCTTCAGTCCGATAATAAATAGTACGGAAGCCACAATATAAGTTATCTCAAGCACTGAGATGCCATATGGAAATTGAGATATATCGCTCATTAACTGATCTTTCTTTTTATAATGTACTGACTACTTTTTCTTTTTAAACATCTCCAGCATTCTGTCGGTAACAACAAAACCGCCGACGACATTCAGCGTCCCAAGGATCACAGCAAGAAAGCCGAGGATCATTGATCCTGTTGTTTCTGCATGACCCATTACAATTATGGCACCTATAATCACCACACCATGAATGGCATTGGCGCCGGACATCAGCGGTGTATGAAGTATTGCCGGGACATGGCTTATAACCTCAATACCCAGAAAGATCGAAAGGATAACAATAAATATTGCCTCTCTGTGCTGTAAGATAAAGTCAAGTATATTTTCCATTATCAGGATTATTTGACATTAAGTAATTGTTTAATCCGCTGGCTCATATATTCACCGGCATGGACCGCAGTTGTTCCGTTGATTATTTCATCCTCCATATTGAGCATGAAATTACCCTCTTTGTCGATCAGTATCTTCAGCAGGTTAATAATATTGGAGCCGAACATTTTGCTGGCATCAGTAGACATATCGGAGGGATAGTCGGATTTACCGATAATTGTAATGCCATTGACTATTAACGTCTTGCCATTTTCTGTAAGTTCGCAGTTGCCGCCGGTCGATGCAGCAAGGTCTACGATAATTGAACCGGGTTTCATAGCGGAAACTGTCTCTTTCAGAATAAGAAGCGGAGCTTTTTTACCCGGTATCTGAGCTGTGGTAATAACTACATCGGATGCTACAACTCTCTGCTGGATAAGTTCCTGTTGCTTCTTCTTAAATTCTTCCGATTGTTCCACTGCATAACCTCCGGCAGCTACATCTTCCTTTGCACCCTCAACCTCGATGAATTTGCCTCCCAAACTTTTTACCTCCTCTTTCACAGCTGCCCGGACGTCAAATACCTCAACAACAGCTCCAAGTTTTCTTGCTATAGCAATAGCCTGGAGTCCCGCTACACCGGCACCCAGTATCAGTACACGCGATGGTTTTATGGTGCCTGCAGCCGACATGAACATTGGGAAAAAACGGCGCGATAAGGATGCTGCATGCAAAACTGCTTTGTAACCTGAGACAGTAGCCATCGATGATAAAATATCCATCGCCTGAGCTCTTGTAGTTCTCGGTATCATGTCCAGAGCAAGTACTGTAAGCTGCTGATTACGTGCCTTATCGAGCCATTGTGCACTTTCCACAGGATTAAGAACGGAACAGAGCACCTGGCTCTCCCTGCAGTACTTAAGATCATTATCAGGAACAATATTAATCGAAATTAAAAATGATGCTTTTGTAAAAACCTCCTTCCTTGAAGTAATTTCTGCACCTGCTGCTTTGTATTCTTCATCAGATGCAAATGCATTTTCTCCTGCATTGCTTTCAACACTAACATCAACTCCAAGTTTCTTTAGTGCAGTGACCTCTCCCGGGAGTATTGCCACTCTTTTTTCAGTTCCTGTTTCTTTCAGAATGCCAATTATCATATATAATAGTATAAGAGTTTAGAGTTTAGAGTTTAGAGTTTAGAGTTTAGAGTTTAGAGTTTAGAGTTTAGAGTTTAGAGTTTAGAGTTTAGAGTTTA
>CAZHRV010000050.1:0-12176 GCA_964535035.1 uncultured Rikenellaceae bacterium | reverse complement strand
CAGTACGACATATACAAATGCTACTCTTGCCGATGGAGACGTAGTGATTTGTATCCTGACTTCAAATGCCACCTGTCCTGCAGGTAATCCAGCTACATCCAATGAGATTGCAATGACTGTAAATCCGAATCTGCCTGTCAGTGTGTCGATTGCAGCCTCGGCCAATCCGGTTTGTTCAGGTACATCGGTCACTTTCACGGCAACACCGACCAATGGCGGAACAACCCCTTCATATCAGTGGAAACTCAATGGCGCGAATGTTGGTACAAACAGTACAACATATACAAATGCTGCTCCTGTCAATGGAGACAAGGTGACTTGTGTTCTTACTTCAAATGCCACCTGTGCGACAGGCAGTCCTGCAACATCCAATGAGATTACAATGACAGTTAATACAAATCTGCCTGTCAGCGTATCGATTGTAGCCTCAGCCAATCCGGTATGTGCAGGTGCATCGGCCACCTTCACAGCAACACCGACCAATGGAGGGACAATCCCATCTTATCAGTGGTATAAAAATACGGTGGCTGTTGGAACAAACAGTCCAACCTATTCTTATATCCCCTTAACAGGCGACCAGGTTTATGTTGTTATGACCTCAAACCTGTCTTGTGCGACAGGCAACCCCGCTACTTCCAATACTGTTATAATGACTGTAAATCCGAACCTGCCTGTCAGCGTATCGATAGCAGCCTCATCCAATCCGATCTGTTCAGGCACATCAGTCACCTTCACAGCAACACCGACCAATGGAGGGACAATCCCTTCATATCAGTGGAAACTCAATAGCACGAATGATGGTACAAACAGTACAACATATACAAATGCTTCTCTTGCCAATGGAGACAAGGTGACTTGTATCCTGACTTCCAATGCAACCTGTGCGACAGGCAACCCGGCAACATCCAATGAGGTTACAATGATTGTAAATCCAAATCTGCCTGTCAGCGTGTCGATAGCAGCCTCGGCCAATCCGGTTTGTGCAGGCACATCAGTCACTTTCACAGCTACACCAACAAATGGTGGATCAACCCCTTCATATCAGTGGAAACTCAATGGTGTTAATGATGGTACAAACAGTACGACATATACAAATGCTACTCTTGCCAATGGAGACCTGGTTACTTGTGTCATGACTTCCAATGCAACATGTGCGACGGGCAGCCCGGCTACGTCGAATACAGTTACGATGATCGTCAATCCAAATCTGCCTGCCAGCGTGGCGATAGCAGCCTCATCCAATCCGGTTTGTACAGGCACATCGGTTACTTTCACGGCAACACCGACCAACGGCGGGACAACCCCTTCATATCAGTGGAAACTCAATGGCACGAATGTTGGTACAAACAGTACAACATATACAAATACTACTCTTATCGATGGGGACAAGGTGACTTGTATCCTGACTTCCAATGCGACATGTGTAACAGGCAGCCCGGCGACTTCCAATACTGTTACAATGACTGTTAATCCGAACCTGCCTGTCAGTGTATCGATAGCAGCCTCATCCAATCCGGTTTGTTCAGGTACATCGGTCACTTTCACGGCAACACCAACCAATGGAGGGACAACCCCTTCATATCAGTGGAAACTCAATGGCGCGAATGTTGGTACAAACAGTACAACATATACAAATGCTGCTCCTGTCAATGGAGACAAGGTGACTTGTATTCTTACTTCCAATGCGACATGTGTAACAGGCAACCCTGCAACGTCGAATGAGGTTACAATGATTGTAAATCCGAATCTGCCCGTCAGCGTATCGATAGCAGCCTCAGCCAATCCGGTTTGTACAGGCACATCGGTTACTTTCACAGCTACTCCGACCAATGGAGGGACAACCCCTGTGTATCAGTGGAAACTCAATAGCGCGAATGTTGGTACAAACAGTACAACATATACAAATGCTGCTCCTGTCAATGGAGACAAGGTGACTTGTGTTCTTACTTCAAATGCGACATGTGTAACAGGCAACCCTGCAACATCGAATACGGTCACAATGATTGTCAATCCAAAACAGCCTGCAAGTGTAATTATCGGGGTCTCTTTTAATCCGGTTTGTGCAGGTACATCGGTCACCTTCAATGCAACACCAACCAACGGCGGAACAACCCCTGCTTATCAGTGGAAAGTAAACGGAACAAATGCTGGAACTAACGACCCGGTCTATTCCTATACTCCAAACAATGGAGACCTGGTTATTTGTGTCATGACTTCCAATGCGACATGTATAACAGGCAGCCCTGCAACGTCGAATACGGTTACAATGACCGTAAATCCGAACCTGCCTGTCAGCGTATCGAACGCAGCCTCAGCCAATCCGGTTTGTTCAGGTACATCAGTTACTTTCACGGCAACACCGACCAATGGAGGGACAATCCCTTCATATCAGTGGAAACTCAATGGTGTTAATGTTGGAACAAACAGTGCGACATATAGTAATGCAGTTCTTACCAACGGAGACAAGGTAACTTGTATCCTGACTTCAAATGCAACTTGTGCGACAGGCAGCCCTGCAACATCCAATGAGGTTACAATGACTGTCAATCCGAACCTGCCTGTCAGCGTATCGACTATAGCCTCAGCCAATCCGGTTTGTTCAGGCACATCGGTTACTTTCACGGCAACACCGACCAATGGAGGGGCAACCCCTGTTTATCAGTGGAAAGTAAATGGTGCAAATGTTGGGACAAACGATTCTACTTATTCTTATGTTCCGGCGAATAATGATGCAATAAATTGTGTTATGATCTCCAATATAACCTGTGTGACAGGAAATCCTGCAACATCAGCCACTACCACCCTTAAAGTAAATGCGACACCGGCACCACCGACAATTGTGACGATCTCTCAACCGACATGCACAATCTCAACCGGTAGTGTAGTGCTGGGTAGTTTGCCATCGACCGGGACATGGACATTAATCCGCACTCCGGGTGCAGTAACAACCATTGGTACCGGAACAAGCAAAACTATTTCAGAGCTGGAGACAGGAACATATAACTATAGCGTAACCGATTCAGTCGGATGTACCTCGATTTCATCTTCCAATATTGTTATTAATGAACAAACATCAACTACACCATCATTGATTATTACCAACCCCGCCCCTGTTTGTTATCCGGCGACGGTGGACCTTACATCTGCTGCCATAACAGAAGGTTCCACTACTAACCTGATTTACAGTTGCTGGATCGATGAAAGTGCAACCGAACCTTATGAAACTCCACATGAAGCTACCGAGGGGACATATTATATAAAAGGTACATCGACAACCGGATGTTACACAATTAAACCTGTTGCTGTAACTGTCTATCAAAATCCCATAGCTAATGCCGGCGAGGATAAAGTATTGGATTATCAGTTTGAAACAGAAATGGAAGCATCGGCTCTTAATGTTAATGAGACAGGTGCATGGTCTGTCATCTCCGGTTCGGGAATCTTCTCTGATCCGGTCTCCCCCGTAACTTCATTGACCGGATTAAGCCTTGGTGAGAATATTGTACTATGGAGAGTGACTAATGGAGTATGTCCGGATTCGGATGATTCTGTCGCGATTCATGTCAACGATCTGTTGATTCCTACATTAATTACCCCTAATGGCGATCCGTATAATGAATATTTCATGTTAAGAGGAATAAAGACTCTGGGTAAGACAGAACTGACGATTTTCGACAGAAGAGGAGCCCGGGTTTATAAGAACAGTAACTATGATAATTCATGGAATGGGCTGGATTATAACGGAAATATACTTCCCGACGATACTTATTTTTATGTTATTAAATCTGAAAATGGAAAATCCCTCAGTGGTTTTATTGTAATAAGAAGATAGAATGAAATCCCGCATGTTTTGCTGGTCAGTCTTTCTGCAAGCTCAGCCAAGCTAAGTACAAATTAAGAAAGATCAGCAGCATGCGGGCTCTTTCATTTTTACAAAATAAATGGAAATATAATGAAAAGGATCATTAAGACAATTCTATGGCTGCTGGTTCCTTTAAGCCTGTCAGGACAAATAACTCCTGTCACAAACCAGTATGTCCTTAATCCTCTTACTATTAACCCGGCTTATGCCGGCAACAGGGGAGCTCTGAATATTGCAGCCTTCTATCGCAAGCAGTGGGTTGGTGTTACGGGATCGCCTCTTACGATGGTCCTTGCAGCGGATGTGCCACTACTGGATTCAAAACTAGGGGTAGGATTAATTATTACAAATGACAAGATCGGAGTGACCAAAGAGACTCAGTTCCATACATCCTATGCATACAAAATAGCGATGAAGAAAGGAATTCTCTCATATGGGCTTGGTGCGGGATTGATAACCACTAATACAGCCTGGTCGGAACTGGTTGCTCTTGATCAGGGTGATGAGATATACCTTGCAGACTCTAAAGTATTCGTTGTCCCTGATTTCAGTTTCGGAGTTTATTATGCATCCGATAAATACTTTGCAGGATTTTCCATTCCCAGATTACTCGGATATAAATTTAACTTTGATAGAAATAAATATTCGATGACTTTTAATCCCGATCAATACTATTATATGGTCAATACAGGTTATGTTTTTGACCTGAGTGAGAAAGTTAAATTATTCCCTTCAACTCTCATCACCTTTTCACTTGATCAAAACATACTTTATGATATTAATGCTCACGTAAACCTTTATAACCGATTTTGGACCGGCTTATCATACCGGAGTAACCGGTCTGTAGCCGCATTACTGCAATTTTCAATTAACAACCAGTCAAAAGTTGCCTATACTTACGATTTCGATTTTGGCAAACTCGGAAGGTATAGTAACGGATCGCATGAGATTATGATCAGGTACGAGTTTAAGTACGAGATAGATGTGGTGAATCCTTTGATTTTTTAGTTGGCAATTTGCAGTTGGCAATTGGCAAAAGGAATAATTAAGTAAGTAATTAGCTTGGGTAATGGGAACTTTCAGGGATTTGACAGTGTATCAAAAAGCATTTGCTTTAGCTATGAAGATATTTGAAATTACAAAAAAGTTTTCTCCTGAGGAAAAATATGAATTGACTGACCAGATAAGGAGATCATCACGAGCTGTTTGCCGGGCAATTGGAGAGGGATACAGGAAACGCCAATACCCCAGACATTTTTCAAGCAAAATGAGCGATGCTGACATGGAAAACACTGAAACACAAGTTTCACTTGATTTTGCAGAGAAATGTAAGTACATTTCTCACAAAGAATATCTGGAACTTCTTGACAATCTGGAAGAAGTAGGCCGGATGTTGAATCATATGGTTGAAAATCCAGAAAAGTATAGACCTAGGAGTTAATTGAAAAAATCAGTTGTCATTGAACAAAGTTGGCAGTTTGCAGTTCCTAGTTGGCAAATTTATGGCTATCTATTGCCAACTGCCCTTTGCCAACTGCCCTTTGCCAACTGCCCTTTGCCAACTGCCCTTTGCCAACTGCCAACTTAATTTCAGGAATAATAAACCAGAAATATTATCAAGTTATTCCAAGTCTATAAATTAATGGGACAAAGATTTTTCATAGTTATACTGATATTTATCACTTTATCTTGCTACTCCTGGGCCCAGCAGGAAACCTATACCGTGAATAAAGCTCCCTTCAGTTCAGATATATATGATGAATACTCCCCTGTTTTTTATAAGAATGGGATTGTATTTTGCACAAACTGTAATTCGGGTATTTCGAATTATTCAAATTCGAAAAATAAGGGACTTTTTAAACTTTTTTATATTGATACTGTCGGAAGAACCTCAGGGCGGAGACCAAAGTTATTTTCAAAAGATCTTACTACAAAATTCAATGATGGTCCTGTGACATTCAGCAGCAAGGGTGATACTATCTATTATTCAAGAAATCTTGAAGTCAAGGGCAAATTGGGCGAACTATCCAGTGGGAGAAATAAGCTTGGAATTTTTAGTGCGTTAAAGTCTGGAAACAAATGGACAAAAATCAGGGAACTAAGGATTAACGACGAATGGTATAATGTAAGCACCCCATGGCTCTCGCCTGACGGTAAAAGATTATTTTTTGCTTCTGATAAACCGGATGGCTTTGGAGGCTCAGATCTATATTATTGTCAGTGGAAAGGAGATTATTGGGATGATCCGGTAAATTTAGGACCAATTATTAACACAAAAGGTAATGAAGCTTATCCTTTCGTTAATCCTGCAGGTGAACTATTATTTTCTTCAGATGGACATCCCGGATTTGGCGGAAAGGATATCTTCTTTTCACGATTTGCCGATACAGCATGGCTCCCGCCTGTTCGTCTTGATCCTCCGATAAACTCACAACATGATGATTTCGGTATAATTACCGACATTCTCATGAATGAAGGATATTTCTCATCGAACAGGGATAAATCAATTGATATTTACCATTTCAAAACCAATTTTCCACAGATATTTTATAGTAATATTCAAAGAGAAAATCAGTATTGTTTCATGTTTAATGACAGCGGATTAATTGATGTTGATACCACCAATTTGCAGTTAAAGTGGTATTTTGGAGACGGAAAGTCGGCTAACGGAGCTATTGTTAAACATTGCTTCCCTGGTCCGGGAAATTATAATGTCAAACTTAATATCGTTGAAAGAAGCACAGGAAAACTCTTCTTCATAAAATTGTCATACGATCTTGAACTGCGCGATTTTGAACAACCATATATTAATTCTCCCGATGTCGCTGTTAAGGGAGATGTAATTGAATTTGACGGACTTAAATCATATATTCCGGGATATCAAATTTTAAGTTATTCCTGGGATTTCGGAGACGGGAACAGATCATCTGCCCTGAATGTCATACATTCATTTAAAGAAAAAGGAGAGTATATCGTTAATCTGGAATTAACAATCAGGTCCGACTCGACGGGTAATATTCGAAGGACAAGTGTCTCAAAAAAAATATCAATCTTTAACGATCAGCAGGAAAAAGACTCTTTTCTTGCTAAAAGAGCTTATGTAAAAGCTGAGTTACATGATGTCAGAAACTATGATTGCGCTAAAATAAAGACTCAATACTCTGCAGAAATTGAATATCAACAAGATGTAGTATTTAGTGTCGAATTATTATCATCTGAAAACAGAGTTAGTATCAATAGTCCTGTTTTCAGGAATTTACCGAAGAAGTATACACTTAAGGAAAAGATAAATCCCGATGATGGCACTTATAGCTATACAGTCGATCAGCAAATGAGTCTTATGGCGACGTACCCTGCGTACAGGGAAATGATTGGACTTGGATTTTCAGATGCAAGGATCAAAATCTTTGTCCTTAGTGATCCTTCTGAAAAGGAGATTCATAATCTTATTAAGATATACGGAGTTAATGCTGAATATTATTTTGATCCTTCTGACAGGATGACATCAAATGCATATATAATGCTTGATCAGATTGTAAAGCTGATGAACAAGTATCCCTTAATGAAGCTTGAAATTGCTGTCCATTCCGATAATACAGGCTCTGCAAAAAATAATCTGGCATTAACTCAACGACGTTCTAAGGTACTGGTTAACTACATTATAAACCGGGGTATTAGTACAAACAGGCTTGTTGCAACAGGTTTTGGCGAATCAAAACCTATTGCGCCCAATTTTCTGGGAAAAGACAGGAAATTAAATCGACGGATTGATTTCATAATAATCAGTGAATGATTTGCCAAATACGAGTACCTGAAGTAGCTAAAATTCATGGAGTACTTAAAGTAATTGTTTTCAACTCCCAACTTTAACTCACTCCAGACACTCCGGTTCACTTTTTAATAGGGAATAAGAATAAACCAATAATAAATTATTCCAATTGTCTCACGAATTGTTTTCAGAACTTTATATTTCCTTGAATATTGTTCTCTATAATCCGGAAGTGAAATGATCCCAATGTCATACTTTTTATCCAGAATTTTATTATATATCATAAAGGTTCGTTCAGCATGTGTGCCTAAAGTAGCAATGTTAATTCCACTTACCTCAATATCTGATGTTTTGAGCCAATCACGAAATGCTAAAGCACTACAAAGTGTTCTGTTTAAAGTAACTTTTCTACCCGGGATCTCAACTACTAAAGAAGAATCGATACCCATTGCCAGGAGGCTGTTTCTGGCAAGTTCGGCATATGAAGTGTAATCATTTTTTATTATGACCGTCCGATCTGATTCAGAATATGAATATATTGAGTTAAGCTGGTAAGGGATTGATATTTTATTATCAAAAATGACCTCTTTTACAAACAAATTTCTATCTCCGAAATCTCCGACCCTGTCATTCAGAAACCGGACCGAAACAGAATCAATTGCTGATAAACGGCCTTCCCATATTACATTATAATTTCTCTTTCTTTTATCAGCTATGAAGTTCCCGGCTAATGAGTCGTTTATCAGAACATTGAAGCGGGCACGGTTTTCACCATTTAATGAACTACTGGCTTTTATTTCAATAGTATGGTTTGCAATTATACTGTCTGTTAAATGTGTGCCGGAGGTATAAAAAATGAGTGAGCCATTCGAATAAACATTAAAATAGTCAGCAGTGCTTCTTAATCCTGTGGCAATAATATGCTCATATCCATTTTTCCTAAATTCATCTATTGCCATCCTGATTGCATAATGAGGCAGCCAGCCTTCAACCAGCAAGACATTTGCGTTCACCCTTTCTGTCTCAGAAAGCTTATCTGATAACGAATAGATGACCGGGAGAAATAATACACCTGACAGGATTATTAAAATTATAAAAGCAACAATCAGTCTTTTTTTTCTACGGTTTTTGAACATAAGAAATTTGTTTGACGGCAAAGGTATTAAAAAGTGACTAAAGTGAACTTAAGTCGGAAGTCCGGAGTCAGGAGTTCGAAGTCATGCGTGAAAAATTGGTAAAAGGCAGTTGGCAAAAGCACTGAGAACTGATTTTCCAATAGTATGCAATTCTCCTTTAACTGTAGATATGAATGTATAAAAAATGAGTCAAGTGTCATTTTATTTCTAAAAACGGACCTTTATGGATAAATACCTGAGCTTTGTCAAAAAGAAAAGGTTTTTAATAACAGAATATCTAAATTAGTGGAAATTATTTTAAAATAAGTTTGCGACTCATTTGTAATCTTATTTTTTTGAAATTAAGGGGAAAACATAAATGATTAAAATATTAAAGCTTTTTAAGGCACATAATTTGAAAAGGATTGTTTTCTTATTTAATCTGTCAGTTATTGTATTTATAAGTTATTCACCAAAAATATATTCACAGGGTGTAAATCCGGTTGATTTAGAAACAGCTAAGGCGGTAGCAATGAATTATTGCTTAAAAACTGACAATAAATACGCTGATGTTCATGAAAATGAAATATCGCTTTCGTTGGCAGAGACCAGAACAACCGGTAAAAGTGTACTTTATTATGTTTTTAATATTAACAAGGAAGATGGTTTTATTATTATTTCTGCAGATATTAACACTCCACCGGTGCTTTGCTATGTGCCTCAGGGAACATACATCATTTATCCCGAAAAGAGGCCGCCTGCCTTTAATGACTGGCTTGAAGTTTTTGCAAACCAGATAGATTATTCGGTAAAAAATCCGGTAAAGAGCCTTAAGAACCAGAACCTGTGGAATGCCCTGACTTCAAAGGGTTCCCTGGACCTGGAACAGATGGCCTTGACGCTGACCTCAAAGTGGGATCAGGACTCTACCTATAATGGATATTCTCCTGCTAATGGCAACGGTACCGATCATCCTGACAGTGGTCCGAGATTCGATAGCCGTACGCCAACCGGTTGTGTAGCCAC
The DNA here is from genome assembly GCA_964535035.1 of uncultured Rikenellaceae bacterium. Lineage (GTDB taxonomy): Bacteria > Bacteroidota > Bacteroidia > Bacteroidales > VadinHA17 > LD21. The sequence goes on along the minus strand of CAZHRV010000050.1, from coordinate 2,404 downwards.
TGCTATGGGACAAATAATGTATTACTACCAGTGGCCTTTAATCGGAGAAGGTTCTCATTCTTATTTTGATCCTGTAAATGATATATATAATGAAAACTCTCAATGCTCCGCTGATGATCCAAGTTACGGTGAACAGAGTTTTATGGACCAAGACTATAACTGGTCTCTTATGGAAGACCAGCCGGATACAACCAACGATGAGATATCCAGGCTACTGTATAACTGTGCAGTAAGCGTTGATATGGATTTTGCATATTGTGTGAGCTGGACCAACACATATAAGGCGGAATATGCATTCAAAACGTATTTTAACTACGATCCTTCCGCTAAGTATATTTTAAGATCTGACTCTCTTGATAAATGGGATTCCATAATAATAGATCAGATAAGGAAGGAAAGACCGGTTCAGTACAGGGGGCAATCTCTGTCAGGATCTATGGGACATTCCTGGATATGTTACGGTTATAAGATAGTAACAGGATCAACTCAGTTTCTCTTTAACTTCGGATGGGGAGGCTTGGCAGACGGATATTTTACTCTCGACCAGCTCAACAATGTCGGAGGATATGATTTTGCATCTAATAACGGTGCGATAATCAACATCTTTCCCTTATCCCAACCTGATCTGACCATTTTCACAGCTTCTTTGGAGACCACATTGCAAACATTAGTTCCGTTTTCGATTGATTTCAATGTTGAAAATAACGGAAGCTGGGATGCAGTTGCTTCAACTGCAAAATGTTATCTGTCAGTTAATGATACACTGGATAAAAATGATATTTACCTTGGATCATTATCTGTTCCTGCAATAACCGCCGGTGGTAATTCAGATATTTCCGGCAATTTGGTTATTGGTGATGGATCGGCCGGGGACTATTATATTCTTATTGAGGCCGATACATATCACCAGGTGCATGAGTCTGATGAAACAGACAATGTTAAGGCAATCCTGATTGATCTGATACAGTCTCCGGCCAATTACGGTGATTACCGGTCTGTGGCCAGCGGCTCCTGGTCCAGTTTGAGTACCTGGCAGTATTATAACGGTTCCGATTGGGTACCTGCTATGATATACCCTACTGCCTCCGATGGAACAATTACAGTAAGGTCCTCTCATGAGGTAACCGTTTCAGATGATATTTCGGTGGACCAGGTTATCATTGCTACCGGCAGTCAGGTTAATGTTTCATCAGGATATTCTTTAACCATAGATGATGATGGGACTGATGATATTGACTTTAAAGTCTACGGTACTGTCGTGAATTCCGGTACGATTACCCCTATAGGTAAGTTGGCATTTAACAGCGGCTCAACCTATCAGCATGCCGAGGATGGGGGAACGATACCTGTTGCTACCTGGGATGTTGCTTCAAATTGTAATATTACTGGCATTACAGAAACAGCGCCAAATATACCTTCTTCCACACAACCTTTCGGGAATTTTACCTGGAACTGTGCTTCGCAAGGTGAATCTTACATAGATCTGACAGGTCAGCTTACCTCTATCTCTGGCGATTTTAATATTGAATCAACAAATAATAACTATCTCATGTTAGGTTTTGATAACACCAATACCAGCGACCTTACAGTTGATGGGAACTTTTACCAAACTGCCGGATATTTCGGCATCGCCGGCATAGATGTTGCAAGGAAGATGACTGTTGAAGGAGATTTCTTTTTTCTTGGCGATGATTTTTTTATATCTACTAATTTGGCGAATGGTACCTTAGATATAGGTGGTAATTTTACTAATACGGGTTCATTTTATTTTATATGGACGGTTACACCATCACCACTTGCAACACTTAATGTTGCAAAAAACTTTTCTCATATTTCCGGTACAATTACAGCATCCTCGGAAGGAAGCGGGAACATTGTCTTTGACGGCACAGGCACCCAAACTTACACATCGGGTGGTACTCTGGAAAATACAATTAACTTTACTGTTAACAGTGGTTCGTATCTTCAGATGGGAACAGCAGCAGATCCTGCTGTTATCAGCGGAAGTGACGGATCATTTACGCTTTCTTCTGGCTCAACCCTGGGTATTACCTCATCTGCAGGAATAACTTCTTCTGATGCAAACGGAAACATTCAGGTAACCGGAACAAGAGCTTATAATGCCGGAGCCAACTATATTTACAACGGATCCGGTGCACAGGTAAGTGGCAGCGGCCTGCCGGAAACAGTAAATTCACTTTCGGTTGAAGGTACTTCCAACCTTAGTCTTACAACAGCCTCACCGCTGACTATAACAAATAGCCTTACAATTGGTACCGGGGCAAACCTGAATATTGGTGCAGATCAGCAGGTCACAACAGAAGACTTTACCAATACGGGAACTATGATTATTGAGTCAACTGATTTAAACAGCAATGGATCTTTCATAGCAACCGGAACTTTA
>CAZHRV010000049.1:0-3287 GCA_964535035.1 uncultured Rikenellaceae bacterium | reverse complement strand
TATAGTCCAGATCACAAAGAAATCAGGCGGGATCAATCCAAGGAAGGACTCTGAGAGTAAGAATACAATCAGAACAAATGGATCAGAAAGATTATAAGTAATAAAAGTAAAAACTGAATTTAAATCAAACAGCCAATTAAGGATAAGAACTAAAGGTACTACGGTAACGGCATAAATAATGATTATTTTCAGGATTGTCCACGACATGTAACCGTAAATTCCCCTATTCTGATTACTCTTATGTTCTTCCTTAACTTTAGACCAGAACCATTTAATTCTAAGATTACCCATGTCTTATTATTCACTTACCTAAAATTCATAGATAAGACAATCATTTCAACCACTTCTCAACTGCCTCTGGACTTAACCCCGCAAGCCCCAGCTTGTTTTTCTTGTTGTACCCGTTGAGGTCATTTGCCAGCTTCCCTGCTTTTTCCACCTCTTTCAGCTTAGTGATAGTTGTAAAGCCCAGCTTCTTCAATGGTTCAATCCATTTTTCAGGAATACCCATTTTCAGGTATTCCTCGCGCCTGCTGCCTTCCGCCTTCTGCCTTGCTTCCGGTTTCATCTGGGGGAACAGGAGAACATCCTGTATTGAAGGCTGATTTGTGAGAAGCATGGTAAACCTGTCGATACCCAGGCCCATTCCTGATGTAGGGGGCATTCCCACCTCCAGCGCTTTTACAAAATCGATATCAATGAACATTGCTTCATCATCACCTTTTTCGGAAAGTTTAAGCTGTTCCTTGAACCTTTCCATCTGGTCAATAGGATCATTAAGTTCGGAATAGGCATTGGCAATCTCTTTGCAATTAATGTAAAGCTCAAATCTTTCTGTCAGCCCGGGTTTGCTTCTATGCATCTTTGTAAGAGGTGAAGTCTCTGTCGGATAGTCAATTATAAATGTCGGCTGGACAAGGGTATGTTCACATTTTTCACTAAAGATGGCATCGATAAGCTTCCCCTTGCCCATTGTCGGATTATGTTCAATATCGAACCTGTCGCATACCTTTCGTAATTCTGCCTCATCCATTCCGGTTATGTCCACGCCAGTGTTTTCCTTTATCGATTCCAGCATACTGATTCGCCTGTAAGGAGGATTCAGGTTGATAACTGTATCATTATATGCAATTTCAGCCTTTCCATGAAGATCCATAACTGTTTTTTTGATAATTTCCTCTGTGAAGGTCATCATCCAGTTATAATCTTTGTAAGCAATATAGATCTCCATAACTGTGAACTCGGGATTATGTGTACGGTCCATTCCTTCATTGCGAAAATCTTTCGAAAATTCATACACACCTTCAAAGCCTCCCACAATCAGTCTTTTCAGGTAGAGCTCATTGGCTATCCTCAGGTAAAGAGGAATATCCAGTGTATTGTGATGTGTGATGAACGGCCTGGCTGCTGCTCCTCCCGGTATGGGCTGAAGAATAGGAGTCTCCACCTCGAGATAGCCCCTGGAATTAAAAAGCTCTCGCATCGAATCAATGATCTGTGTTCTTTTGCGGAAGACATCGCGTACCTGCGGATTTACGATAAGATCGATATAACGCTGGCGATAACGCATATCATGATCAGTGACAGCATCGTACAGGATTCCCTCTTTTTCTTTTACAATAGGCAGCGGATGGATCGACTTGCAGAGTATGGTGAATTCTTTCACATATACAGTTGTTTCTCCCATCTGGGTTTTAAAAACATATCCCTTAACGCCAATAATATCACCGATATCAAGAAGATGCTTGAAAACAGTATTGTACATGGTTTTATCTTCACCGGGACATATATCATCACGGCGAAGATAGATCTGGATCCTTCCTGAAGAGTCCATCAGCTCGGCAAAAGATGCATTACCCATGATTCTCCTGGTCATTATCCTACCGGCAAGGCATACATCCGGGAAATTTTTCTTTTCAGGTTCGAAATTGTCAAGTATCTGCTGTGCAAAGACATTAGTTTTATATTCAGCTGCAGGATAGGGATCTATACCCAGTTTCCTCAGGTCGTCGAGCGATTTTCTTCGTATCTGTTCCTGTTCACTAAGTTCCGGGATATTCATAACGGATTTAAATTTGTGCAAATATAGAAAAATTCAAGCTTTAGGGATCAGTCCCTGAGAGCTGCAATCCCGTCATCAAATTTTTCACGCAGAAGTAAGGTTACAGGTCCGGGAATCCCTTTCCCGACAGGTTTATTATCTATTGAGATAACCGGTGCTATCTCATATGATGTATTGGTGACAAATGCCTCAGAGATCTCACTAAGTCTGTTTACCGGCAAAGCTGTTTCATTAACTTTAATTCCGGCTTCACGAGCCAGACGAAGAACATTTTTCCTGGTAATTCCGGCAAGTACTTTCTCTGATTCGGGATGTGTTGTGAGTACATCATTGATTACAAAAAAAACATTGGAATGAGCACACTCGGTTATTATATTATCACGTATAAAAATGCATTCAAGCGATCCGCATTCTATTGCCTTTTGAAAGCTCAGGATATTGGGCAAAAGTGAAACTGATTTTATATCGCACCTGGCCCATCTTGTATCTTCAAGTAGTATTGTATGAATACCTTTAGCAATCAAGTCTTTCTCAGGATTGAATGACCGGGCAAAAGCATAAACAGTAGGAGCAATACCGGGTGAAGGGAATGCATGTGAACGTTTGGAGACACCTCTGGTAACCTGTAAATAGACAAATACAGGAAGATTATCCAGGTTATTACATGTAATAAGTTCTTGTGCTATAGAAGGAAACGAATCCACTTCAGGCCATTCTAATCGTATTTCCCTCATGCTTCTTTTCAGCCTTGCCATGTGGCCCTCCATGTCATAAAAGAATCCCTCGTACCATCTCATTACTTCATATACACCATCGGCAAAAAGAAATCCACGGTCATCAGGATCTATTCTGATTTCGTCTTTTGGCAGAAAACTATCGTTGAAATATGCTATTTCCATAATATTATATTTTACCCCTAGGGGGGCAGGGGGGTTATTCCGGTTCAATAATTTCAATCTTATAATCAATTCTCTCCCTTGCATCTTCCGGTGATGAAGCATTGCCGCAGGCTGCCTGTACAAAAAGTGATGCGCCAAGTACGGTAGTCTCTTTCTGGTCAATGATTTTTACCGGCACTCCCGTATAATCTGCCCTCAACCTGTTCCACAACCTGTTCTTTGAACCGCCTCCAACACAAAGGATGCTTTCAGTTTTAAAACCTCCGGCTTTTTCAAGAGCTATTTTTCCCTCATTAAGCCTCTCAGACAGAGATTCAAGCATTGCC
>CAZHRV010000048.1:0-8108 GCA_964535035.1 uncultured Rikenellaceae bacterium | reverse complement strand
TACGATGTAAACGAAGACGGAACAATAAGTAATGGCCGTCAGTTTGCAAAATTATTTCTGATTGAAAATGTGCTGGACAGGAAAGGTAAATCTTCAAGTTCAGATGGTATGGCCATTGATAAGATGGGAAACATTTATGTTAGCACCTATTATGGTGTTCAGATCTTCAACTCCAAAGGAGCATTTGTCGGAATGATAAATGTACCTTCATTCCCTGTAAGTGTTTGTTTCGGTGATGCCGATATGAAAACTCTGTATATTGTAAGTTACAAATGGGTTTACAAGATCCGTACAAACATGGAGGGTTTTGTACAGTATTTATAAAAACCTTGATTCTTACGCTATTATCAAAAAAAGATAATGGAGAATAAATAAATTAGCCGCCACGGAGCAAAGCGTACCTGACGGCTAATAATTTTTTCGGTTTCTGCTTACGGTTATTGCTATTCAGTTCCCTGTCCTTCCTTTGTAATATTGTTAACAGCCTCTTCTCCAAGTCGTTCTTTAAGCTGTGTAAGATATAAACTGCGAGGTGTTACATGCTTATCCATTGATTCTACATGACCATTTGGTTTCGTAAGGTCCTGCAAGGCCGCATTAAATACTACTGCATTCACCCCGATATGCCCGAATGAATAGTTTTGAGCGGTTGGTGGTTTCTGAATAAGAAAGTTCCCCTCACAATTCCAGAAAACAATATTAGCACCAGCCCAGCCAATAATGTAATCCCAGAATCTTGCTGTTAATGGTGCTTTTACGTTATCATACAAAATGCCATTTACCCAATGGTTATGTGGTTCACTGGATGAGTAAGGATATTCAGCTGTACATTCACGATATACATTCCCGCTTGCTTCTGACCCTTGCAGAACGAAAGAATGACGTCCTTTATGCGACAGGCATCTTTGAACAAGACATAACTGACCATTCATCTGATAGGTAAACCGTCTTCCGCCCCATCGCTGAGAGACTGGTTCTCTTGATTCACAATCCTGCACTGTTATCCACTTTGAACCGGCATTGCTTTGTACTACGCTGTTAACAAAATGAAGAGCGCACATATTTCTTACCCAAATATTTTTTGCATTGGAAATAGCTATAAAGGTACTGAGGTGATTTTCGTCAGAAAAATACTCATCTCCTTCATATTGAAATTTGGAACCTAATTTGTCACGATCCATATTGCCATAAGCCCTGGTACGTACTGAAGGATCATATTCTGAAACACCACGCAGGTTTTCAACACCTGCCTGATCGATACGCTCATCGTTGTATTTGAGAATCTCTCCTCCGCCCCAGCGAGTATCTATGGCAGTGAAAATGGTTACATCAGTTGTAATTGTATTTCCCTTGATATCGACAATTATTCTGTCGTACGTGATATTAAAAGGTCTCCATCTGTTTCTGCCAACACTCGCACTGTCCAGCCCAATTTCGTTAATCCAGTCCTGGTTGCCAAAACGTCTTACAAGAATCCTGTCGCCCACTTTAAATCCTTTGGCTGACACTACATTAAAACTACGCGCGCCTACAGGAACATATTTATCAGTAATTACCTGTTTAGTTTCTTCCTGCGGGACTATAGCTGAAGGACCGCTTATATTTATAAGTCCGCCTCTGCCATAGGTCTGTCTGTCTTTTGGTATTTTGCCGATAAGAATGGTTCCAATATCACTCATCCCTTCTCCCCGGAGCACCACACCTGATGCTTTTATGCTGACAGGTTTTTCAAGCTTATAGGTACCCATTTTCAGAAGGACGGCACCCCTGAATCCTGAAGCATCAAGGGGAAGGGCTGAAACCCGGTCGATTGCTGCCTGAATATTGTCTGAATTGTCTCCCAGAACCGGCCAGACTGTTTCCTTGATCGCTACATACGGAACAGGTACACCTCCGCCTTTATACCCGGCATTCGAAAAATCGGGGATTTTATTGCCCATGCTGTCAGCAACATATACCAGTTTGCCATCAGTGCCGGGATATACAATTGATGTTGTTGGTGGAAAATCCTGAGCCTTGACAATATAGCCGTTAAGAAAGAATATCAACAGAGCAAAAGAATACATTCTAAGTTTCATAGTAAATAAAGATTATTAAAGTGGTAACTCAATTTAATATTCATTAAACGATTGTACTTCAGTAATCCGTTCAGGCCTTCCGGTCTTGCAAGACACTGAAGATATAAAAATAGAAAATAAATGAAAATCCCGGTAAAATGTTTATTACAAATTAACGTTTACGTCTTGTGTAATCCCGGGATATAAAAAGCATCCGCATTTTCATACGGATGCTTTCTATATCAAACAATCCTTCTTTCTACTCTGTGAAATTGGGATTTCTATCAATTTCAGTCTGCGGTACAGGAAGAATCAACGACTGATATCCTGTCCAACCGGGTTTATATTGGACAAAGTCAGCGCCCTTTTTCCAGCGTAAGAGATCTTCTTTTCTCCAGCCTTCACAAAATCCTTCAACATAACGTTCGTGTTCAATAAGTTGCATCAATGTCCAGCCTTTAGCTGCCATGAGAGCTGTGGCTGTGGGCAGCTGGCCATTAACTCCCGGACGTGCACTTAATAGATTTGCCTGATCATCCATAGGAGTATTGGCACGTGTTCTGATCAGATCAATCCAGTAAATTGCGCTGTTAGGATCTCCTGGTGCAACATTGGAAGGATTCAGTTGAGCCATACATTCAGCATAACGCAACATAATATCTCCTAAACGGATAAGCCTTATATTAAAATCAGACCACAAAGGATCCAGGCCGGCAGGGCAATCGACAAGAACATTATCTACAGAATATTTACGCATGCCGAATACGCCCTGTTGTCCAATGACAGATTCATCAGCCCAACCCTGTTCTATCCAGTCCTTTTCAACACCATATTGATCAGTGAAATTTGCACCACCCGGAACACCCCAGAAAGTTTCATAGGCTCTGTAATCGTATACTGTGGAATCTATACCGCTGATATTCTCAGTCCAGCGTTCAAAATCATCCAGCTTGAAATGTGGTATTGCGAAGTTCCACCACATAATGCTCCATGATGTACGATTCAAAGTAAAACTCTGAAATACCCAGTTAACATCGTTATTACTCCATCCTCCTCCTTGATTCATGTCAGTAAACTGGATCTCAAATACAGATTCGCTGTTGTTCTCATTTGTATTGGTAAAATTATCCCTGAAACTACTACAAAGTGAATATGCCCCGTAAGCAGCATCTCCTACTCCAGGAAGGATTTTTTTGAACTCGGCAGCAGCCTCAGCATACCTGCCTCTGTTCATATAAAGCTTACCCAGAAGAGCAGCAGCCGATCCACGTGTTATCCTTCCTTTTTCGTAGCCTGATGTTGTATTGAGGCCTGATGCCAGAAGAGTCTGAGCTTTTTTGAGATCCGACTCAATGAACGCGACAGTACTGTCAGCAGGAGATGGAGGCAGAGTAAATTCTTCCTCACTTTGTGGTACATGTCTCCTTATCACAATTTTATCATCGCCGAAGTATTGAGCTAAATTCCAATAATAAAATGCTCTTAAAAAATAAGCCTGTCCCATCATCAGATTTAGATCAGCAACAGTGAACGTCGGATCATCTGCTGCCGCCTGTGCATCAGGCATCACATCCAGGGCATTATTACATATCAAAATGTTAGAGTAGTAATTATTCCAAATATCTCCTACTGCACTTTGATTCGCCTGTATATCGAAATTGCTTACAGGGCCCCAGGGGGCAAAGCCTGCACAATAACCGGTTTCATAAAAATCATCGCCAAGGGCAAAATGCATGATACCTAGAGACCATACATATCCGTTGGCCCAACCGTTAAGAGTTGAATAGGCAGCATTAAGAGCCTGAACGGCATGAGCTTTTGTATTATAAAAAGTACCGGGTACGTATCTTGATTTATCAAAATCTTTTGTAATGAAATCTTCACTACAGGAAATGAATAACAAGAATCCGGTTAAGAGGATTAATATTTTGGTTTTCATCATAGTAATTTTAAATGTTAAAAGTCAACTTGAATTCCCATTATTACTGTACGGGCCTGAGGATAATAACCATTGTCGATACCTCTTGAAGTGTTGTATGAACCTCCTGCTCCTGTAGCACCGGATCCGATTTCAGGATCGTAGAATGGATACTTGGTAAAAGTCAGGAGATTGCGCCCGGTTACATAAACCCTGAGATTGCTTATTTTCACATAGTCAGTCACTTTCTTCGGGAGAGTATATCCCAATGAAGCATTCTTCAATCTGGAATATGCCCCATCTTTGAGATATCTGTTAGAAATATTCGTGATATTGTGATTGGGATCGTTACGAACAGCCCTCGGGATATCAGAAGTTGTATTTGAGGTAGTCCAGCGGTCAAGAGCAGCGGTACCGCAGTTGAAATTATTATGCATGCCCTGGGTCCACATAACTAATTCAGCATATATATCATTGCCGGAAACACCCTGGAAGAATAATGACAGGTCAAATCCCTTATAGGCAAGATTTGCTGATATACTATATGTAAGGGTTGGTATAGGATTCCCCATGAAATAACGGTCGTCCGAATTAATTACGCCATCATTATTCAGATCGGCCCATTTTACATCGCCGGGTTGGGCAGCAGGCTGAATCGGGTTACCCTCGAAAGTATAGGCATCAATAGCAGCCTGATCGTCGAACACATCCAGCATTTTATAGCCATAGAATGCTCCGATCTGATGCCCTGGCTCGATCCTGGTACAGCTACCACCTTCAACACCGCCGGCATCCCACGGTTTACCTTCACCAAGATCCAGTACCTCATTATGTAATGTTGTCATGTTTCCGGTAACTGAGATATCAAGACCTCCGATATTCTTCCGAACGGTGGCTGAAAATTCAACTCCTGAGTTTAAAATAGTACCTACGTTCTTGTTAATCGTTCCTGATGATCCGCTTGATGCAGGAAGTGGAACACCGACAATCATATCTACCGTGCGTTTGTCAAAATATTCAATGGTGGCTTCCAGAGCGCCTTTGAACAATCCTAACTCCAAAGCAACATCAAATTGCTTAACTGTTTCCCATGAAAGGCTGGGATTGTTGAACGAGCGCACTGAAACGCCGGAATACTTAGTGCCATTGAAAACGTAGTCCAGGCCCGATGATAAGCCGCTAAGATAAGTATAAGCTCCAACAGGAGCATCGTTTCCTACAACTCCATAACTGGTTCTTAGTTTCAGGTTACTGAGTTGCTGAATACCTTTCATGAAGGATTCATCGCTTATACGCCATGCTAATGAAGCCGATGGGAAATTACCCCATTTATTGCCAGTTCCGAACTTTGATGAACCGTCACGTCTGAAATTGGCGGTTAACATATATTTACCCATAAAGGAATACATTACACGTCCCAGATATGAAATTCGAGAGGTTTCAGATTCACTGCCGCTGATATTTTTGCCACTCTCTAACATTGACAAAACATCATTGGTCTCTGTTTGGAGTGTACTACCTGAAGCTCCCATATTATGGCTACTTGAATATTCTGACGTATAGGCGCCCATTGCTGTCAGATCGTGATTGCCAAATACCTTATGATATGTTAACATGTTTTCCCAAACCCAATTATAGGCCCATGTAGCACTTTCACTCAGGGTTGTATTAGCATAATTCTTTGGGTCCATATCAGTTTTAAGGGTAAGATTCCTGTTCTGACGTTCAACACTGTTTATTCCAAAAGTGGTTCTGAAAGCAAGGCCCTTAATGATCTCATACTCAAGATATGCATTACCCATGAATCTCTTATTGTAATTCATGTTTGTGGCGCGTAATAATGAACCAATGGCATTACTGGCATCATGGCCGACTAATTTGGTATCATAGCCTGAGAATCCCCCCAGTACTAATGGGTTACGTACCGGGATATTTGTTGTGATTTTTATCGTCTCTTCAATCGGGGCACGGCCTCCGTTGTTATCGACTGCTTCATTATTAGTGTAAACGAACGAAAGGGATTCACCAAATTTGAATTTATTGTTTTGCCAGTCGGAGTTCATACGTACCGAATTCCTTTTATATTTGGTGTCGATAATAATACCGTCCTGAGCAAATTGACCTACTGAGAAATAGTAGTTTCCTGCATCTGTCCCGCCTGAAATGCTGAGATTATTCTCGGTTACACCTCCTGTCTGGAATAATTCTGCCTGCCAGTCGGTTTCTGTTCCACTATATCCATTTGCAACAATATCTGTTGCAAGATCAGGAGGAGTCGTACCGCCTGCTGTATTATTTTCAACTACCATGTCTGCCCACTGTTCTATGTTCAGAAGGTCAATTGTCTTCCATGGTGATTCCCATCCATAGTATCCATTGTAACTTACTTTCGGTGCACCCTTTTTACCACCTTTTGTGGTGACAATGATAACACCGTTTGCACCACGGGAACCGTATATGGCGCATGATGCGGCATCTTTCAAAATCTGTATGCTCTCGACATCCTGCATATTGACAGCTGAAGCATCACTTGGAATACCGTCAACAACCCACAGAGGGTCAGTAGTATTTACACTACCTACTCCGCGGATTCTGACAGAAGCCATCGTACCGGGCTGGCCCTGGTTACTTTGGACCTCAACACCGGGAATAACTCCTACCAGGGCGTTTGTTACGCTAGAGACAGGTGCCTTGGTAACGCTTTGAACATCTACAACAGATATTGCGGAGGTAACATCCTTTTTCTTCTGAGTACCGTAACCGATAACAACTACTTCATCAAGACTCTCTGTAGAGGGTTCCATTGAAACATCGACTACCGACTTTCCTCCTACTGTTACTCTAGTATCTAAGTATCCAACAAAAGAAAAGACCAGTACAGCATTTGCGTTTGGTACTGATATCGTGTATTTTCCGTTTACATCGGAGATGCTCCCGAATGTTGTACCTTCAACCTGGATGTTAACGCCAGGCATCGGATTTCCGTCCTCATCTATTATAGTTCCGGATACTGTCATTTGTTGAAGTACATTACCGGACACACCGCTCAGATCCACTGCATTCATCTGCAGTGTGCCAAGCATCAAAGCGATCAGAACTAAATTAATAAATAATAGAGGTTTTTTTATTCCTGGTCTGTTGAGAGGAATAAAATTGGTTGGGTTTTGTTTCATAATTAAATGATTTTAAACTAAAAACAAATTATTTACATAACTAATTAAGGGAAAATTTAAGTTGTAATAATAAAATACACGGATTTATAAAATCACGTGACTTTCAGGTTTAAATCTTCTTTTTTTCTCCATAGGCTAATGATTTTTTTACAGACTTAGGTGTTTTTAATTATAAAAGTTAGAATTAGGGTTTTTATGTATTTAAATAACTATATAATATTTATGCGTAGATATTATCATTTTTATTAAATTTTGACTGTTGGATAAATTATTTTGTTTAAATCTTAATGCAGTAGATACCTGTAATTGCTATAATCTTTTAACACATTTTAAATCTATTTCTTTTCTTGATCAGGAAGTATTATTAACTTATTATTGATTGGTTTCTAATCCTGTTTTGATGAAACAAACCAATTTTTAAACTAATACTTTTTAATAAATAAATGGCTAATTTAATTTTTTTTTATCAAACAAGCACAATATTTGATTTTTTTTTAAAAAAAGTTAAAAAAACAAAAAATACTTCAAACAAAACATTGTCATTATATTCTTATAAAGAATTGAAATAATAGCATTTAAAACATTCAGGTTTTATCCTGGTTTTTATACAGTCCTTCCGATTATCACCGTTAAAAGCTTTTAATCCCCAATATTGGCAATAGCCAAAAAGAACAAGATTAATCTTTTACTAACTCAACCGTCAATCCTTCATCTTTATAAGTCTGTACCAGTTTCCGGGCAGGTTCTATCCTGGGATATCTGGCATTCGTTACGTTTGTGGATGCAGGAATAATGTCATAGTGTAATATTTCATATATGTGCTATTATATTGTTTATGATATTTAATCCTTGATGCTTTATGAGTTCCTTGCCATGGTTATCAATGCAAGACCAGCAATGAAGCAGATAAACATTATTGCAAGGAGCCAGTTTGTCTTTTTCGGGGCATCCCTGAATTCC
>CAZHRV010000047.1:0-11636 GCA_964535035.1 uncultured Rikenellaceae bacterium | reverse complement strand
AGCATTAAACACGATTGCATCGGGACCAGCCGGGATATTTCCAGGTACCAGTTCAGCCTGGTAAAGAGATCCTGGTGATGCTGTATTTTGAGTTTCTGATTTACCAAAAGAAATTAAAATAAAGAGCGAGAACAGTATTATGAAAAATATAGTTCCAAAGTACTGGCTTGTATCTTCTTTATAATTTCCCATAAGACAAAGTTAAATAAATGTTTTAACACTATTGCAATTTTCTTATCTATCTAATACATAATAATTACAGTTCAACTTTGATTTATTTATTTTGAGTATTCAGATTTATACCGGTTGCTGTAAAGTCAAACCCAGCCTTCGCTTCCTTTCAGTCAGCTATGGCTGACAAAGCGTTGTACCGTAACAGGTTCAGCATTCTCATCTGACAATCTCTCTATCTTATCCCTCTGGAATTTTGTTATTTATTACATGTTTTTTTATTTTTGATTTGCATTTCCAAATAAACCTTTTAAGAGGTTTAAGTGCTAATAAATGAATGAGTTAATTCCTCAGAGAGAAATTATTTCCCAGATTTATTTTATCAGAGGGAAAAAAGTCATGCTTGATTTTCATCTCGCAATGCTTTATAATGTTGAGACCAGGGTTTTAAAACAACAAGTTAAAAGGAATATAGAAAGATTCCCGGATGATTTTATGTTTCAGTTAACTGTTATTGAATGGAAGGAGCTTATCACAAATTGTGATAACCTCGGAGCTATGAAATTTTCTCCTTCGTTTCCATATGCATTTACCGAACAGGGAATAGCGATGCTATCCGGTATCCTGCGTAGTTCAAAAGCCATTAAAATCAATATCTCAATCATGCGGGCTTTTTAGTTACTAATTCATTAAGTATTGTTTTTGCAGCCCGGAACTTCGTCGGCCCAATTACCCGGGACGAAGGAGGAGCGTACCGTTGTACCGTTACGCCCTTGAGCCGTTGCGCCGTATTATTATATCCGGGAATCAACGAGGAGGGAGATAGAGTATGCTCAGGAAAGCGGAATGACAGTTAAGTATCTTATTGACTGGAAGGATAATAAAATTATTTAATACTTTATTCATACCGCAACGCTTCCACCGGATTCCTGGTCGCTGCCTTCCAGCTTTGCCAACTCACCGTGAGTAATGCGATTCCCAGTGCCATCACCCCTGCTAAAGCAAATATCCACAAACTCAGGTTGGTTTTGAAGGCAAAGTTTTCGAGCCATTTATTCATTACCAGCCAGGCTACAGGGCATGCAATAATAAAGGCAATAATTACCCAGCGAATAAAGTCTTTGTTGAGCAGGAATATTACTTCGCCAATTTTCGCGCCGTTAATTTTTCGTATACCTATTTCTTTTCTTTTGAGTTCGATTACAAAAAGCGATAGTCCAAACAAACCAATACAGGAAATAAAAATGGCAATAAAAGAAAAGTATTTGAACAATTCTGAAATTTTAACTTCTGAATTGTACATAGATTCCAACCGGTCATCGAAAAATTGAATTTCACAATTAGATTGCGGTAATACTTTTGCCCATAGATCTTTTATTTTGTCAAGGGTTTGTGAAAAACCTGCAGGATCAATCCTTGCAATGATATAACCCGGTTCATCTATAAGAGGTATAATTAACATCGGCTCAACATCTACATGTAATGACTCAAAATGAAAATCTGTGGCCACTCCTCTGATTACTGCTTTAACATCTCCATCACCGGTTCCGAAATATTTTCCTATCGGATCGATAATCTGCATTCTTTTAATGGCCTCCTGGTTTAAAATAACCTGTAGCGAGTTCTTTACATCCTCGAAATTCAAAACCTCTGAATAATTTTCCGGGAAGTTATTGCCTTCAGCCAGTTCTATTCCCATAGTTTCGAAATAATTCCTGTCTGCCTGCATAGAACAAATAAGTACCTTGTTTTCCGGATCTTTCCCTTGCCAATCAAATCCCCACGATGAATTTCCACCATAAAAAGGGATCCTGTCGGTACGTGTGAAATTCACAATTCCGGAAATTCTGTTGAATTCCTGTCTCAAAGCTTCCTGTTTATTTTTTGCCTCTCCGTTTAACGGAAGGTAAATCAAATTGGCCTGATTATAACCCAAATCATAATTATTGAGGAAATTCAACTGGCGGGAAACAATAAGCGTACTGCTTATTAATATGACAGACAATACAAACTGGATGACAACCAGTAAATTTCTCAATCCTATTTTGTGTTGCTTTCCGGATAATGACTTTTTAATTGCCTGTATAGCATTAAATTTCGATACATAAAAGGAGGGATAAATGACTGATAATCCGAAAACTGTAATTACAACTCCTCCCAGCAAATAAATCATGTATTTATTCTGAATAAGACTAAAAGTTACCTGTTTCCCTGAAATGGAGCTAAAGACAGGAATAAAAAGGAATACAAGAATTATACTAAGTAAGATACTTAATAAGATCATTATCCCATTTTCCTGTAAAAACTGATTTAATATGGAAAATTTACCGGCCCCCATCACTTTTCTTATCCCAACCTCAGGACGTCTCTGTTCAGCTTTGGCGGTTGATAAATTTATGAAATTGATGGATGCAATAAGAATAATAATGAAGGCAATTGCCAGAAACTGATAAACATACTGAATCCGGTTATTTTTACCGGAATAGGAATAAAGTCGTTCCTTTTGAAAGGGAAATAGATAAATGGTGGTGTTTTCCTGCCCCTTTTCTTTTATAACATTTAATATCTTTTCATCCAGACTTTTAACATCTGTATTTTCAGAAAGAACAATACTTGTTCGCGGCCAGTTATTTCCCCAGCTTTCAAGGTTGGAACCGAATGCCTTTTCCATTAAAGTAATCGGAGCCAGAATATTAAATCCCACATTGGTATTATTGCCTTCGGTTCTCGCAACCGCTCCAATTGTAAATGTAAATTCATCGTTTAATATTATACTTTTACCAGGTGCTGATTTGTCACCAAAAAGCTGGTTTGCTGTTTTTTCATTAATAATAATTTTATCGGGAGAGAGAAGAGCATTTTTATCTCCATCGACAATTTCAAATGAAAATACATTTAGAAATTCATTATCTGCACAAACAATGGAACCAACTTTAAATTCTTTGTCTTCAACACGAATTAATTGGTCTCCGACATTACAAAATGTAGTCGCATTTTTAATTTCACTGTATTTGTCAAGAAGTTCTTTACCTAAGGGGAAAGTTGTACAATAGGTATATAATTCCTGTCCATCCGAATACTGCTGGTGTTCATAAACCGAATAGATCTGATCGATGTTTTTATGAAATTTATCGTAACTCAGTTCGTCAACCACCCAGAAAAGGATAAGAGTTACAACAGCAATGCCAATGGATAGTCCGGCGATATTTATAATCGAGAGAATCGCTTTTTTTCTTATGTTTCTCCATGCGATTAGTAAATTTCTGAAAATCATAATTGAAGTATTTGAGGTTTAATTTTATCCATGATTCTTAACACATATCATAAAGACGTCAAAAATTCAATTGTGTTTCAGTTTCCGGGTGTTTTTTTTAATTATTATGGGGCTGGTGGCACCACACTCTTAAACAGTAAATCCCGCCAGATCAATAATCTGCAGGATCTTATTATGAGAAGGTAACGCAATTGATGACGGATTTTGTAACGTACGCGTAATCAGGGGAATGCAGTTCTGCATAAGTTATTTATTTCCTTATTCATTCAAGGAAAGTCTAATTCAACAAATCTTGATTTTGATAGAAAAAGCCTATTCTTGATCAGATGCAACAGAACCTGCGGCCAGGAGTAGCCGAAATGCAACCATCTCCCGGCTGTTGCGAACCACGAGGATGTTGTCAACCAACACGGGGTGATTCCAGGTTTTACTGTTTGAGTGGAAAGTATAAAGAATGTGTCACCTTGTATCTTATTTAATTACACCTATAATACAGCATATCAAATATATGCTATCTGAGTAATATTTCATAAATTTAATATTTAAATATCATTCTAATGAAATCAACTAAAATCCTCTTCAATTTATTTGCGACTATATTGATTTTATCAAGTTGTAAGGTGTCTTATATTGTTACTTATCAAACGTACCTTGAGGGTAATCCTGAAGAATCAAACGAGTTTATTGATTCCATTATGAAAATTAACTTTGACCCAAGGCCTCATGGAATCGATTTTGACATTGAAAACCTCATAACCAATAATTTATATCTCATATGGGATAAATCTTATTTCATAGAACCATCAGGGGAATCATCTAAAGCATTAAATCAAGATGTTCTTGTAACCGCATCTTCCATAAGGGATAAAGAAAACTACGAATCAGTTATTCCACAAAGAGCACATTTCAAAAGATTTACATGTTCTTCAACAAACATTTCTTTCCTTAATACAATCGAATCCTTTAGCCATTACTCAGAACTTTTAAAATCCATTAATACCTATACTATCACTAATAAGAGTTGGTCATCAAGTGTTTATTGGTATATAGGAGAGGATATATCTTATTCTTCTAAAAGTGAAATACCAATGTTAAATAACCGCGTGGTTAATAAAGCTCTTAAAGAAATTAATGAAAAGAATAATCTAGCAATAGGTTTTACTATTAAAGATAAAGACAAGGAAATAGAATATCATTTCAAGTTTCCCATTAAGAAGGTGGAAATATATAATAGAACATCCTCAGACGCAAAATACACTAAAATATTTGAGCTTAATAAAGACAATAATTTTAAGGTTATATCCCTTGGACAACGAGGATCTCTAATTAATGGACCTCAAAAACCACAACAACGTATTGAATCAGATGGACTTATTATAACTTGTGTTGAGTGTGGTAAAGAATTCAAACTTACAGGACTGACGAAGGGTAAAGTTAATTGTCCATATTGTAATGCAGTTAATATAATCGGACAGCCGTAAGAATCCATATCGGAATTCTTTCACACACCAAAATTCCACAATACCCATATCCTGAGCATCTTGGATCATACCAAATAAATAGCTTAGGACATAAAATTGTTTCAGTATAGTTTCAGTAAGAATAAAATAATAAAGCGCATTCAGCCATATTATCGCTGTTTGCGTTTATTTTTATGTGGGCCCAGCTGGGATCGAACCAGCTACCCCCTGATTATGAGTCAGGTTACTCAAAAATATGTTTAATAAAACATAATGTGGAACATAATGCAATAAATATATTAGAATCAAAAGTTGATATTATTAATCAAGCGATATGAGAGACCTATTAGGTTACCTTCAAAATTTAATATTATATAAATAGCTATTATTCATTTACTTAAATAATATTGTTCGACTCCCGCCCGTGTGATAATGGAATAATCGGGCGATAAGGATCATTGGTTTTTCCAGTTAATGTCTGATTCTCTTCACCGAGTTTATAAGGGTATAGGAGACTGAAGCACCTATTTCAAACTGATTTAATTTAATTGAGTTATCAATGTACAAGTAATCGTTAATCAGCATTTCATTAGAAAGACCTTTCTCAGGATTTGTTATACTATTTATCCCTCTGTAATACCTGACATCAATGAAAAGCCTGAGATTTTTTAACTTGTATCCGACACCCACACCAGCAATACACTCAAAGGTATTCCTGTTTCGAGCCTCCAGCATATTGATATTTCCCGTAGTTACGGAGGGAACATCCGCGGAATAATCTTTAGTAGCATTACCGGTAGCTTTTGTCATATGAAGCCAGCCCATCCCTGCAGTAACATATGGTAAAACGTACTTCCCGATATGAAAATACTTTTTCAGGTATAGCGGGATCTCAAAATAATTATCCTGTTCCTTGAAGGTAAGATTAAAAGCCGGAGTTTCTATTTCCCTCTTAAAATTTGTCCACTTAAAAATCAGATCGCCATTCAATGAAATATCTCTGTCAAATTCAAGCTCCGCCCATCCATAATACATCCAGTTAAAGTCATTCAGGATTCCCTCAAGCTCTTTTTTATACGGTTCGTCATAGTGGAGATCATCAAAATAGAAAATCTCTGTAGTTTTATAATTCATAAAATCAAGTGTATTGCGAATACCTATTGAAAACCGGGGATGGATTTTATATTTTTTCACAAGGCGGTTATATGATTCCGGATTATCCTGTTCCTTTAATTCATAATGTGGAAAGTTTTTAAGCATCAGGTTAACAGCAGTTTCCGCTTTCCCGGAATCATCTGTCTCGATATAGGCTTTTGCAAGAAGTTCCTTAACAAGTGCGCTTTCACTTCTTGATAAACTACAGGTTCTCAAAACTCCTTCAAGAACATAAATACATTTGTCATAAAGACCATCCTGAAATAACCTGTCAGCCTCCTTTACGATTTTAAGGCATTCGTTATCAGAATTTGTACCAATATTAATAGTTTGACCTCGAAGAAGGCAATAACCTGAAAATAAAATTAAAATGAGAACTATCCGTTTCATAATGTTAATTTCATAGTTATGGATCTCTGCTACAGGTATTTTCATATGGGATCTCTGCCCCTACCATATCATCCCATTCAGCAACAGTCATGTTCCTTTTTACCAGAACACAGATCGATGAAGCGATCTTCTCTGAAGACGTTTCCCAAACCCGGATACTTTTATCTGACAGTCCTGCAACCAGTTTGTTATCGCCGGTGAATATTAATGACCTAGTCCGGTTGTTGAGATTTCTAATATGCTCTACACCGCCAACAGTATTTTCGAGTTCAAAAAATTCATGATAGTTATAAAACTTAATAGTTTTATCCCAGCTTGATGTCGCCATAAGGGAAAAATCAGCATTGAACGTTATCAAATCAATCCCTGCTGTATGGACTATATAACTTGCTGGTTGTGCGGATTTGTTATGGATCATATCAAATAACAGAAGGTTACCGTTTGAACATCCTGCGACAAGGATTTTTTTGTTGCCATTCCATGCCAGGCAAAGCGGTTTCTCAGTTATTGATTTGTACAAAGTTGTATTCTCATTCTGTGTTACATTCCACATAATAATACTTCCATCATCCTGAGCAAAGATTAAAGTATCTGTACTGCAAGAGACCATTGCCCTTACCACAGACCTGGTTTTTATGGTATTCATCTTTGAAGCAGATTGTACACTCAGATCCCAAATTGTAATAGAACTATCTCTTGCTGCCGTCGCCAAGTATTTTTCGTCTCTGAAGAATGCAACAATACGGACAAAACCGGAATGCCCTTTTAATTCCTGATAAGTTAGATTTTTCGTATCGGCTGACCTTGTATCCCATAGAAATAAATCATGGTTATCATGTTGAGTTATTATCTTTTCGCCAGTGGAATTGGAACCAATGAAATTTATTGGAGATTCGAAAGAGAGAGTATATGTGTTATTGTCGATCCCATCCGGAGTCCATCTTCTGATCTGGCCATCCAGATCGGCACTTAAAAAAAATCCATTGTTTGTCTCTCTCAGGACCCAAATCTCATTTGGAGAACCTGTAAAAACAGAATGACGCGAGCTATCCAGAGTTGAAAAAGCTTTGTTCAGAGCTTCATAGATGATTGGATCTTCCGGTCTTCCTTTATTATTTTTATTAAAGATAAATGCCTGAACAGCCAAAAGACCCATTAATTCAGGATTTTTTTCAATGCCCAATGACTTTAATGCAAGGTTTTGTGCAGTTGAAAGGAAACTAAGCTGTCTGGCTTGCCCTTCGGCGATAATAGCTTTTGATCTTTCCTGCTCAGCTTTAAGCTTCTCTTCAGTGGCAATATGCGCCTGTTCATTAGCTATTATTGAAAGATTTTCAGCCCTTTTCTTCTGTTGTAATGCGTACTCTCGTTCAGCAAGTGCCTCTTTTCTTGCTTCATCAGATTGCTTTTGTGCCAGAAGTGCCTGATTTTCTTTTTCAACAGCTAGATTTTTTGATATCAGCGCTTCCTGTCTTGCCGAATCAGCTGCTTCCTTTGCCCTTAAGGCTGAATTTTTCTGCTCATCTGCAAACTGCTTTTGATCCATTGCATTGCTTCTCTCCTTTAGTGCCCAGATGGAGAAAAATGATAAAACAGTAATAATAATAACAGCAGCAGAAATTAATGCATTCTGCCGGCTCCGTCTGGTCTTCTGGATTGACCATTTACTTTGAGATATAAACCTTATTATCTTTTCATTAAGAAATAATCTGTCTTCATATGGAGCAATGTACTTAAGGTCCTCAGCAGTAAGGAACAATTGCCGTTTTTCATAACTCTTGTAGGCATTCTCAAGGAATTGCCTTATCTCAAGCAATTCTTTTTCAACCAGTGTGATCTTTTCATAGATCTTGGCTGCCAGGCTGTCATGGCGAAGTTCATACCTGCTATTTTCATCTTTATCACGCAGAATCCTTAAGCGAATAAACTTTTGAATAAGACCTTTTACCGTTCCTTTATCAATATCTTTCCCCAGAGTTATTGAATATTCAATAACTTCTTCTTCTGTAATCTGATGCTTTGTACCTTTAACTGAAACAAACGATTTTAAAATTACCAGGCCTAATTCAGGGTTGTCAAGCTGAGATATTTGTTCTTCCAAAAATGTTCCAAGCAAATCTTTAACTTCTCCAACCTTGTCAAGCAAATCCTTTGTTAAACATTTCACATCTTTCCCATCCTGAGAGGCTATACGAAAAACTTTATCAAGGTAAACCTGAAGATAGGTTAGCTCAACATCAGGATTATCCGGATTTAGTTTTTCAAACAGCATTTCTGAGAATCCGGGTTCAACAGCAATCTTGTTTAAATTGCAGGGACCTTCAATTACCTGGAAGGCATTTTGCCTTGTCATCTTTTCAATTCTTATCCTGTTAGTAAGAAATGAAGGTATAATCTTTTCAAATTCTGTAACACCGGCAAGATATTCCTCCCTGATAGAGAAAATAAACCTGCATTGCAAATCAGAATCAATAACTTTTTTAATACTTGTAATCAGTTCATCTTTTTCTCTATTATTACCAAAAATAAAAAGCTCTTCAAACTGATCAAAAATGAAATAAACCGGCTTAAAATAGTCAAGGTAAATCGATCGAATTATCTTTATAATATCATTTGTCTTATTTCCTGTTGAGTCTTTTTTCCCTGGCGAAATCTTTGTCAATCCAATTCTGTCCAAACATTCAAAAAGACTCTGGTTAATATTGATCCCTCTTCTTATGGTTATTGGCAGCCAGTCTGAGTCATTGAATTTGTTAGCAAGTCCGCAGTTGATAAGTGATGATTTACCCGTACCCGAAGTTCCATAAACGATCAGAATTCTGCTTTCAAAAACTCTTGAATGAAGTTCCTCAATCTCTTTATCCCTGCCAAAGAAGATATCCCGG
The DNA here is from genome assembly GCA_964535035.1 of uncultured Rikenellaceae bacterium. Classification (GTDB taxonomy): domain Bacteria; phylum Bacteroidota; class Bacteroidia; order Bacteroidales; family VadinHA17; genus LD21. The sequence continues at coordinate 2,301 of CAZHRV010000047.1, read as the reverse complement.
TCTTCCTTCGAGTAACTGTCCAGAAACTTATATGGACTTTTTTGCATATTTAGTAAATAAGAAAATTCTTTTTATCTGGTCTCTGCTTCTGGAGAAATTACCGATAACAGGTACCTGAATTCCATTAACAATGTTTCATAATCCTTCAATGACCGGAGATCTATCTTTTCAGTAACCTCGGTACCAAGATACATTAACTGGTCATTACGGAATTTTGAGTACATAAATATGTCTTTTTTGATTTCAAATTTTTCTTTTGAATCGAGGACTTCCGTGCTTGTATCAATTACCAAAGGAGATAAATTAAGATATTCGTCCAGTGATTTGATGTTTTTCATGAGCAATACTGAATTGCTCTCTGTAAAAGTTGATTCCTGGAACTCATTTGCTTTAAAATCTGAATCAGAGCTGTTGAGCAGATCAAATACATGGTGAAATGCTGCCTCATTCATTTTTGATTTTATCACTTTTATCTCTTTCACAGAAACAAGTTTATATTTTGCCAGAAAAGAGATTCTCTGAAGAATAAATGTAAGTTTTTCTTCATATTCAACACATCTTTTTTCTATCTCTTCCTGAGTTAAATTTATCTGATAATGACCGATCTCGTTTCGTTCAGGGACCCAGAAATCCAATGCTCCGTAGAACTTATTATCAAAATAATCTTCCATTTCAGGCATGAACCATTCGATTTTTTGATCCTGATACAGATTACCAATAGACCTGATTATCCAGCAAAAATTTCCAAGGCTCAGTATAAGAAATCTGTTTTTGAATTCTTTGCTGAAACTGTCAGAAATTTTAAGTTTGCCTTCCTCCTTCGACTTTACCACCTGAGACAACATCACAAAACTCAGGAATTGCATTGAACGCTCAATGGTCTTAAAAATCTGATCAAGCCTCATCCGATCAAGCTGCCGCATAGATCCGGAGAAAAGTCTCCGAAGTTCAACTCCAATCGGCCATGGAAAATTTTTTATTATCAGATCAGCAAGTATACGGTAATCCGGTAATTCTTCATCATCGTCAGTTATAATCATTTTTGATAAAGATTCTTTATGTTTCAGCATCGCGTCAAAAACCTCTCTGATCAAAACTTCATTTATATTGGCCATAACAAACCCCCTGATATGAATTATAAATTTATTAAATCATATTCATAAACACAAAGTTTATAACGATTGCTTAAAATACAGAATCATTAACAGATCGGACTAAATACTCAATGAACACAAATAAACCGTGTCAAATCAGTAACAAGGTACTGATCAAATGAAGGTGATTCTTACTATATTTACTATTTGAAAATAATGCTGAACTTGTTTCCAGGCAATTAGCCAGACTAATTTTAAATTGTACCAATGGAGAAACAGAGTATTAAGGAATCCTGGGTTGATGAGATTAATGACAGGTTATGGGCCAATCGCTTTGATAATTCAAAAAGTGTCGCAAATGAAGCTGTAAGAAATCTTGCCAGAGCCGAATAATATGGATACTCCAAAGGGATTGCATATTCAAAACTTAATATTGCAATAGCAAATTTTCTACAATCCAAAAATCATATTGCATTACAATACCTTACAGAAGCCTTTCAATGGTTCAAAAAGAACACAAATGAAAGAGGTTATGCCAGAGCCATTCTTCTTAAAGGTAATTTATTCGAAAGTTTCGGCGATTACGAAAAGACTCTTTCACTCTGGCTTGAAGCTTATAAAATCTCGAAGAAAATCAGGGACATTGAATCTGAAAGTGAATCGTGTAGCCAGCTTGGTCTTATTTATTCAAGATTATGCCTGCAGAATAATAAAAATATCAATTCCGGAAATCCATATTGGAAATCAAAATCAATAGGATCAATCATTAATCAATATAAAAGGATATGCACAATCTCAATTAAGAAAAATGGACATCCATTTGCATGGCATTCGAGATATTATGATCATATCATAAGAAATAATAGAGATTTATTCCGTATCCAAAAATATATCAGGGAAAATCCACAAAATTGGATGAATAAATCGGCGGGGAATTGATGAATGATGATAAATAATTTCGGAATTCGGATTTTGGATTTCGGATTTTGAGGAGTCCCGAATAGTCGGGACGACGAACCGAATCCCGATTTCCCGGGATGAGCTCGGTGAAGCCAAATCCCGCCTGGCGGGAGCGGATTTGGAGGAACTCATGTTTCATTATAAATTGTTAAATTAAACAACTAAAAATTATCTAATAATGAAAAACATAGATTCTGAAAATATCCAAAAGACCAGCCTGGTAAATACCTGGTACTGCAGCAGGAAA
>CAZHRV010000046.1:0-8126 GCA_964535035.1 uncultured Rikenellaceae bacterium | reverse complement strand
ATGGAAATACAGAACAAACGGACGAGTAATTGGTTCTGCTGTCATAACCCCGTCAAAGGTTATTTTTGGCAGTATGGATGGTAATATCTATATGCTTGGATTAACAAACGGAAAAAAGATATGGAGCTTTAATGCAGGGGCTCCCATTGGCAGTTCACCTGCATTAACACAGGGCAGGTTCTATTTTCTTACCGAAGATGGAAGATTACTGGCATTTGGGAATAAATAATCTCTGTTGAACTTAAAAGTAATATAAAGAACTTACACAGAGAACCACCGAGTCAGCCTTCGTTAAAACTACGGCTGATAAAAAGACACAGAGGGACACAGAGAAAAATAATAAGATGAAAATTGTATATCTCATAACAGGTTCGGGAGGCTCATTTTACTGTGCAAACTGTTATCGCGACATGCTTTACGTTAAAGCTATCAGAAGGGTACCTGGTACTACTGTAAAAGCCATTCCTTTATATCTGCCGCCTGACAGAGAAACAGACAGCGATAATGAAATGGACACGCATGTTTTTTTTGGTGCAATTTCAATGTACCTGAGAGAAAAGGTGAGGATATTCCGGAATATGCCTATGTTCCTTGAGAAATTTTTTGATCTTAAACCATTCCTGAAGCTGGCATCACGCATGGCTGGTACTACAAGTACAGAAGGGCTTGAAGATCTGACGATTAACATGATCGAGGGAGATAATGCTTTCCGCAAAGATGAGGTACAAAGGCTGATAAGTTATCTTAATACTGAAGGGAAACCTGATGTTGTACACCTGTCAAATGCCCTGATCCTTGGATTGGCCCGTCAGCTCAAACAAAGGATGGAAGTGAAGATTGTATGCTCGCTACTGAACGAGGATGACTGGATTGATAATATGCCTGAACCATACCGCAGCAGGGCATGGAAGATGATTGCTGCCGAATCTGTATATGTCGATAGTTTTGTAACCCCAAGCAGATATTCCAAAGAGCTGTTCATCAACAATACCGGGCTGAAGGGCGATAATGTCCACATTGTTCCTCTTGGTTTTGATCCTCCATCATATAGCCAAACAAAGGAATTGTCACGGCCGCCGGCAATCGGATATTTCTGCCGCGTAAGTGAGCATAACGGTTTTGATAAGCTTGTGGATGCCTTCATTGACATAAAAACCAAGAACTTTATTCCAGGACTTACATTGAATGTTTGCGGCGGTTATACAGGTGAGAATAAGCCATTTATATCAAAACAGATAAAAAAGATAAGGGAACATGGATTCCAGAAAAGCATCAGAATTTATCCGGAGTTCAGCGGAGAGAAAAAGGCGCAGTTTTTCAACGATGTGGATGTAATAAGTGTACCTGTCCGGAAGCTTGACGGTTACGGATTATATATCCTTGAAGCCAACTGTGCGGGAATACCCGTTGTTCAACCGGCCACGGGAGCATTTCCCGAGATACTGGAAATAACCGGAGGAGGAATTACCTATTCTCCCGACACCATCACTGAATTGTCAGAAGCCCTGTTTAAGCTTCTTACTGACCACGAGCTCAGAAAGAACCTTGGTGATACGGGCAGTATAAAAGTCAGGTCTGAGCTTTCACTGGATAAAATGTCTGCAGGCTTATCGGAAGTATATAGTAAAATGATAACTAAGAATTGAAATATCATGCTCAGTCTGAAAAGTATAACAAAATCATATACACGAAGAGGTCTGGTACTGGACAACCTCGATCTTGTTGTAAATGAAGGTGATTCAATAGCTGTAACTGGACCTTCAGGTTCGGGAAAAACCACGCTGATGAATATAATCGGGCTTCTTGACAGACCTGATTCCGGCGATATTCTGTTCTATGACAAATCAGTTTTTGGTTTCAATCCGGATGAGTCAGCATTATACAGGAACAGGAACATAGGTTTTGTTTTTCAGGATCACCTGTTGCTTCCTCATCTTACTGTAACAGAGAATATTCTTTTACCGCTCTTTGCCAGGGATATATCAGAAGAAGAGTATGAGGAGAAGAGAGCATATGGCTCCCGGTTAATAGAGAAAACAGGTATTACGGATCTGGCTGATAAATATCCGTTCCAGATCTCAGGTGGAGAGGCCCAGCGTGTAACTCTGGTAAGGTCTCTAATAAATAAACCCTCGCTCCTGTTGGCTGATGAGCCGACTGGATCGCTTGATTCGAAGAACGCCGGAATACTTGGGGATCTCCTCGTTCGGCTCAATAATGAAACCGGAACTGCACTGATTGTTGCAACACATTCGGTTGACCTTGCTGCCAAGATGCGGCTGCACCTTAAGCTGGAGGAGGGTAAGCTGAATCAATAATCCGGAAAATCGTGATAATGATGAATTTCCTGCAAAAATCAATCAGGCGGTCAATAATCTTTCACAGCAGGGATGCTGTTAACCAGGTCCTGATAATTGTATTGTTATCAGCAATAATTACCGGATCGCTATTCACCGGTCACTCAGTCAGAGAAAGTCTAAGGAAAAGCTCTTCTGAAAAACTTGGAAATACCGGAATATTAATCAGCTCAGGGTTGCGCTATTTCAAAGGTTCACTTGCAGAAAGAATTTCGGCAGAAACAGGAGAAAAAGCAATTGTCATACTTGAAACAGACGGGTATTGCCAGAATTTTACGACAGGCGCAACAGCCTTAAATACAAAGATATACGGTATTACAAACAACTTCTGGTCATTCCAGGGTATCGATCCGGTAAGTATTAAGCAGGGCACAGTTGCAATAAATAATAAGCTGGCCCGGCACCTTGGAATAAGCGCGGGCGATGATATAATAATAAAGTTCCCCGGCCTTGATCCCATTCCTGCCAATGCCCCTTTTGCACCTTCCGGGGAAGAAAATCTCTCAAAAGTATTAAAGGTAGGAAATGTGCTTGATTCACAGCAGGCAGGAAATTTCTCGCTGGGTATCAGCCAGATAGCTCCCATGAACATCTTCATAAGTATGACTGACCTTTATGCAGGTCAGAGTGATGAACCCGGGGTGAACAGGCTTCTTATTCAGAACAACAGTGGACTTTCTGTAAATTCCTTTTACGAAGCTTTGAGGAAGCATATTACTCCTTCAGATATCGGGCTTACCGTGAGGCGATCTCTGAAGACAGGAGAACCGGAACTGATTTCCAACAGGATCTTTATCGACAGCGCAATTGTATCAGAAATAATCTCAATGATACCTTCTGCCAGACCTGTAATAACATACCTTGGCAATGATTTCAGTGTCAACGGCAATTCAACACCCTATTCCTTTATATCGGCTTTCGATGACGATATCGATGAAAATGATATAAAGATAATAAGGTGGCTGGCTGATGATCTTGATGCAAAAGCAGGCGACACATTGGTACTCACGTGGTATGATCCGGCATACAGTATTAATATCCTTGAAGAAAAAAACGAAAGGTTCATAATAAGCCAGATACTGCCCGATGACCATCTCTATTCCGATCCTTCACTGATGCCCGAATTTCCAGGTATATCAGGAAGCACAACCTGTTCAGGCTGGGATGCCGGGATACCCATACTAATGGAAAAAGTACGGGAAAAGGATGAGAAATACTGGAACAAATACAGGGGAACACCCAAGGCATTTATAAGCTATAAGACAGGCAAGAGGCTATGGGGTATTATCTTTGGTCCGGCCACTGCATTAAGATTCCCGGAAGCACTTGAAACAGATAGTATTAGAAATATATTAACTGGAGCACTCGATCCTAAGGCAACTGGTTTTAATATTTCTGATGCAAGGGAAAACAGTGACAAGGCTGCCAGGGAGAGTGTTGATTTCAGCACTTTGTTCCTGAGCCTTGCTGTTTTTATTATTGTCTCTTGCATCATCCTGTTATCCCTTGCAGTTTCAATGTTCTTTGACACAAGGAAAGAACAGTTAAAAACCTATTTTGCTCTTGGATTCAAAAACAGTTACATCAGGAGGCTGCTATTATCGGAAACAATGGTCATATCAATTGCGGGTGCTGTTCCCGGGATATTTCTGGGATATCTTCTTAATATCTTGACTATTAAAGCGTTGAATTCTATATGGAGCGGAGCAGTACAAACAAGCACCCTTTCTGCTCATTTCAGCATTATTCCTCTTCTGATAGGTTTTTTAGCTGCAGAAGCAATAACTTCTCTCCTTCTCTTTATAAAAACAAACAGATACCTGGAAAGTCTAAGCAGCAAGGAAACCGGTGAATTGAAGCGACATCAACCAAAAAATAACCTGGTTCTTTTACTTGTCAGCCTCTTTATCACTCTTATCATGGTCATCCTGTCATTAGTGATTGAGGGCGGTTCAGTAGCGCTTTCTTTTGCAGGTGGTGCACTTATATTCATTACGCTTGTGCTGTTGCTCCGGCAGTATTGTGTCAGAAAAAAGAGGGTCAATGACACTATGACTGGCATAAAAGGCAATTTATCGAAACAGTTTTATTCTTTCCATCCGGCACACATGGTTACTCCGGTTATTTTCATAGCGGCAGGAATATTTGCTGTCATGATTACGGGCAGTAACAAGAAAGTTGTTGGCAATAAAATGCTGTTGCCACCAGGAGGTACCGGAGGCTATTTGCTTTGGGCAGAATCAGCTGTTCCGGTGAGGGAGAACCTGAATGGTGACGGGCGAAAAGAATTCGGGCTGGATGAGGATAATCTAAAAGATCTGGTATTTGTGCAGGCAAGAAGACTACCTGGTGATGATGCCAGCTGTCTGAATTTAAACCACATAACAGCTCCGGCAATTCTGGGTATTGATCCTTCGGCTTTTATAACCCGGGGTTCATTTTCTTTTGCTACAAGCATAAAAGAGCCGGGAGTTGATAATCCCTGGAGCCTCCTGGAGGCGGCTCCAGGAGATAATGTCATTTATGGCATTGCGGATCAGACTGTGTTACAATGGGGATTGAAGATAAAAACCGGTGATACACTGGTTTTCAATGCTGAAAACGGTCAGCCTTTGAAAATAGTAATATGTGCGGGTCTTAAATCTTCCCTCTTTCAGGGTTACCTGATCATAGGAAGCAGTTATTTTAAAAAATATTATCCTTCAGTTCCGGGAAGCTCTGTATTTCTTATTGACGGTGATCCAGACTCTTCAGATTACTATTGCGAGGTATTAAGTCAACGGCTTTCGGGTTATGGCCTGTCCGTGGAAAAATCAGGAGAAAAACTGGCATCTTTCCAACAGGTTACCAATACATATCTGGATGTATTTGTGGTACTTGGAGTATTCGGAATGGTACTGGGTGCAGCAGGACTGGGATTCATCCTTATCCTGAACTTTAACCAGCGTAAGCGGGAATTTGCACTGATGATGGCAACAGGTTACAATATCAGCCGGATCAGAGCCCTATTATTAAAGGATCAGCTTATAATGCTATTCTGGGGTATATTAACCGGAACATTTTCAGGGCTTCTTGCTACGCTGCCGTCTCTCAGTAGCGGTTCTGAAATACCATGGAGCTATATTCCCATTATGATAGCTGCGGTGTCTGCAGCTGGTTTATCAGCCCTGCTCCTGTCCCTGAGAAAAGTCAGAAGCAGTTCACTGATACTCATGCTCAGGAAAGAATAATATCACTTCTCCCCTGCTGCAATCGGGAGCTTTTAGTTAACAACAAAAATATTCTCAACTGAAAAAATTCCTGACTTCTTTTTCATAACTTAAACCGACAGGAATTTTTTTGTCGCCAAGATAGATATATTTATTACTGTACGAAATATTACCGGTTACATTTACAACAAATGAGCGGTGCACTCTCATAAAAGTATTTCCCGGAAGCTTTTCGCACAAGGTTTTAAGGCTCATATGAGAAATAACAGGTTTTGAATCTCCCGTGAATATTCTGACATAATTATCCATTCCTTTAATATATCGTATATTATTGACAGGAATTTTGCAAAGTTTATATTCGCTTCTCACAAAAACTGACTTATCATTATTATGGTTGGAATTATTCAGATAATCAATATAATCGCGTGTTTTTTTTACAGCTTTTTCAAAACGGCTGAATTTTATTGGTTTTAGCAGGTAATCAACCGCATTAAGGTTGAATCCCTCCACAGCATAATCACTATACGCTGTTGTAAAGATAACCTGGATATTATAATCAAGTGATTTATAAAAGTCGATGCCAGAGATGTCAGGCATCTGGATATCTAGAAAAAGCAGATCTACAGGGAATTTGTTAAGATACGCAGCTGCTTCAGATGTACGTGTAAAACTCTTTTTCAGGTCGAGATAATCGATCCGGGAACAATAGTCCTGAATCAGTTCCAGGGCAAGCGGTTCATCGTCAATTGCTATACAATCAATCATTTAAGATTCAGATTAAGTATTACTCTATATTCTTTCGCATTTTCAGTAATAATCAGGTCATGTTTACCCGGATAAATCAGTTTTAGCCTTTTGATAGTATTCCTGATACCCAGTTGAGAAGTGCCATTATCTTTATTTAGCGATATTAATTTATTGTTACTTACAGAAAGATTCAAATTCTCATTAATTATCTTGATATGAATGTTTATTGTTGATTCTTTTTCAGTGCTGACGCCATATTTAAAAGCATTTTCAATAAATGGCATCATTATAAGCGGAGCTATCTGCAACGATGCCGGATCGCCTTCCTTTTGATAGTTGATATGGCAGGACGGGGGCAGCCGCAAATTCTGCAAGTCAATATATGTATCGATATATTCTATTTTTCTGTTCAATGGGACAAAATCATGACATGTTTCCTGAATAACGAATCTCATCATATCCGAGAACTTCTCTATTGCATATGGAGTTTTTTCCGCTTTCTTCACAGCAAGAGAATATATTGTATTAAGTGTATTAAACAGAAAATGCGGATTTATCTGTGCTTTAAGAAATGCCAGCTCTGCATTTACTTTTTCTTTCTCAGCCTCCTGCCACTGGTTAATAATCCTTATACCCAGGGAAATAGTGAGCATCAGGAAGAATACGATTATTGTATAACCAAATTCGGGTCTGAAAAGATCAAGTCTATTCCGGTACGGTTGTCGCGGTCCCTGCTGATCCATAAATGGAGGGAGACCCAAATAGGGACCCGGTCCCGGTCCCGGAGGTAGCGGCCGGTACAATTCTGATATCAGTGATGGTACAACAATTGTTAAAGCAAGACAAATAAGACAAATAAAAGTGAAGGTGACATATTTGCCAGGTATAAAGTATTGTGGTACAAGAAAATAATAGTTTAAATAGAAGAATGAAACAAAGAAGATAAAAGGTATAAGGATTGACAACACCGGATTCATTCTCAGTGGCCCCGGAACCAGAGTTGTCAGCAAGGCAAGGAATACTCCCCATGCTACAATGTGGATCAGTATCTGAAGTAATTTGTTATTTCTTAGTACAAGGTTCATAATTTAGCTTTAACGGATCCCTTTCTCCTTCTGAGTATTGTTTTTTCTTCCAAAAGAAATTACCAAGTTAATATATTTTCGTTGAAACACTTGAAACAGTGAAGCTTGTATATTTTGTGCCAGGTGTATAGATTCCGTCAGAATACAGACCATCTGAATCAGCATCCATCCTTGTCAGCAATTCAGGTACTTTCCTTAATGACATGAGATATTTAGTGTCAATCCGGTTCATCAGCCGGGTGTTCTCCATCTCCTCCAGTCCTAACAAACCCCCTCAAATCTTGTGCATTATTGAACTGTTTCTAAAAGGAATTGGTAAAGTGAACGGATCTTTATGCTAAATAAAACTTCCGGCGAAACTAATTAAAATATCAACACCTGTTTAACCCAGGATTCAACTTAGGTTTTCTCGCTGGTTCAGTACTTTCAGAAGTACGAGAGCAGCCCCAAGGTCTATTCGTTTTGCAATTTTATACACTTCAGGGTATGATTTGCCGGTATATCTGTTTTTTTATTCGTACATTTTTAATAATCTTGAACTTTAATCCAAATATTCTCTATAATGAAAACGATTCACCTATCCTTCATGCTGCTTCTTATTTCTGCAGTCATTTATTCACAGGATCTGACATTAAGAGAATTAACTGTCGAATCAGGTGAGTATGTATTTGAGTTTGCTGAATAGATGGATTTTTTCAGAAATCATTATGGTGAGTTTGCTGCTCTTC
>CAZHRV010000045.1:0-1611 GCA_964535035.1 uncultured Rikenellaceae bacterium | reverse complement strand
TCATTCAATATAAGAATTGTGGATGAATTCTATAGTACATTGCTTGATCTTCCGAAATATTTCTTTGATACAAGAAAAACAGGTGATTTTGTTGCCCGCTTAAATGATACAACAAGGGTTCAGAGAGTAATTGCTGATATAGTAACGGTTTATATTATTGATGTCCTTGTAGTATGTATTACTGTTGCATTGTTTTTTTACTATTCTGAAATAACAGCCATAATTAGTTTGATTTGTATCCCGATATTTTATTTCCTGATACAACGATGGAATGGGAGAATCATTTCATCACAGCATTCTGTAATGGCAGGATATGCATTGAGCGAAAGTAATTTTATTAATTCCCTCAAAGGAATAACTGAAATAAAAAGTATGAATTGGCAGAAAGACTTCTCCCTTAAAAATAAGAATGTATATTCTGATTTTATGGAAAGAGCTTTCAATCTTGGTAAAATCAAAGTCAAATTAAGTCTTCTGACTGGTCTGGCCGGAACCTTATATCTGATTATCATTCTTATATATTCATCAAGTCAGGTAATGAAATCAAATCTAACCCAGGGAGAATTAATGGCCATATTGACATTAAGTTCTACAATGCTGCCATCAGTTTTAAACCTTGCTCTTCTTTCAATTCCCATCAGCGAAGTAAAGGTTGCACTCAACAGAATGTTTGAATTCACTCAGGTTGATACTGAAGAAAAAACTGGAAGTGTCCGTGTTGAATCTCCCTTAAAAATAGATCAGTTAAAATTGGAAGATCTTTCATACAGATTCCCCGGACAAAAATTATTGCTTGATAAGATCTCTTTAAGCATTGAAAGGGGTAAAGTAGTATCTCTTGTTGGAGAATGCGGATGCGGAAAGAGTACGCTTGCGAGCATTATTTTGAGGTATTATGTTCCTGAGTCTGGCAGGATAGCAGTAAATGATTCCCTTGAATCGGAGAGTATTGATTTAAAGACCTGGAGAACAAAAATTGGAATTATACCTCAGGATGTACATATTTTTAATGGTACGATTCTGGGAAATTTAATTTCTGAGTTTACTGAGGCCAGAATCAGGGACACAATATCAGGAATTTCAGAATATGGCCTGGAAGATTATATTAACATTTTTCCTTCTGGATTAATGACGCTGGCAGGAGAAGAGGGGATTAATCTTTCCGGAGGACAGAAACAGATCCTTTCATTTATCAGAGTCCTGTTAAATAAGCCCGATATCCTGATTATTGATGAAGGAACATCAAATATGGACCGTGACACTGAAGAAATTATAGTGAATCTTATATCCAGACTAAAATCTGAGATGGGTATTTTATTGATATCGCACCGGATAAGCATAATAAAAAAACTAAGCAGCTATATTTATGTTATGGAAAACAAAATAATATCGGCGCAAGGTGATCATAATGAGTTAATCAGGACAGATAATCTGTACAGCCGTTTTTGGAAAGATTTTTATTAACAATTTTCATAAATCCATTATTATTGGACTTTTCAAATTTATATTGTGATGCAATACAGTTTTAATCATATTGTGTTTTACAGGCAGAAGCCGAAAAGCCTTAAAAGAGTAGGTAGAATAAAAAATGTCTCGCTATGAAAACATTAA
>CAZHRV010000044.1:0-3038 GCA_964535035.1 uncultured Rikenellaceae bacterium | reverse complement strand
GTGTGGCTCTGCTCCAGTTCCTTAAGTATTTTATCGGCTCTGTTCACAACACTTCCCGGTATACCAGCCATCTTGGCCACATGAATTCCGAAACTATGCTTACTCCCTCCTCTTTTGAGTTTACGTAAAAATATTACTTTGTTATTCATCTCTTTGATGGAAACATTATAATTCTTTACTCGCGAGAATGAATTTTCCATTTCGTTAAGTTCGTGATAATGGGTGGCGAACAGAGTCTTTGGTCTCATCCTGTTTTCGTGCAGGTATTCAACCATGGCCCATGCTATCGAAATACCGTCGTAAGTACTTGTTCCACGGCCTATTTCATCAAGAAGGATGAGACTCCTCTCCGACAGGTTATTAAGTATACTTGCTGTTTCATTCATCTCCACCATAAAGGTTGACTCTCCGAGACTTATATTATCGGATGCGCCTACCCTTGTAAATATCTTATCCACAACTCCGATCTTTGCGGATTTTGCCGGAACAAAACAACCTGTCTGTGCCATCAGCACAATAAGGGCTGTCTGCCTCAGCAATGCTGATTTTCCCGACATATTAGGCCCGGTGAGTATTATTATCTGTTGGTCCTCTGTGTCTAAAATCACATCGTTCGGCACATAAGATTCTCCCGGAGGCAACTGTTTTTCAATCACCGGATGACGACCGTCAGTTATTTCTAATCTTCGTGAATCGTCAAGCAATGGTCTTGTATAATCATTTTCATTTGCGAGAAGAGCAAATGACTCCAGACAATCGAGCTTTCCGATAAGTGATGAGTTCAGCTGAACAGGAGGTATATATTCAGTAATTGCCAGCACAAGATCATTGAACAGAGTCGTTTCCAGTTCAAGAATTTTCTCTTCCGCTCCCAGTATTTTGCTTTCATACTCCTTAAGCTCTTCGGTGATATAGCGTTCCGCGTTCACCAGGGTTTGTTTTCTGATCCATTCAGACGGCACTTTATCCTTGTGTGTATTCCTGACTTCAATGTAATATCCGAACACATTGTTATAACTTACTTTCAATGAAGCAATTCCAGTGCGCTTGCTCTCCCTGTTCTGTAGATCGGTAAGGTAATCCTTCCCACTGTAAAGAATGGTTCTCAGTTCATCCAGTTCAGCCGACACACCCTCCGCAACGACATTTCCTCTGTTTATTTGAACAGGAGGATCGTTGTTAAGATCATGTTCGATTCTGTCTGCCAGCGATTTGCATGGATTAATCTGTTCAGCAAGTTTCACGAGAGGTATGCACTTGCTTTGACTGCAAAGTGTCTTGAGAGGATCTATTGATTTCAGGGCTTTCTTAAGGTGAACAACCTCCCTGGGATTTATCCTGTTCATCGCAACCTTTGAAATCAACCTTTCAAGGTCACCAATTTGTTTTATTAATCCCGAGATCTCTTCCATGAGATCGCCGTTTTCGACAAGGTGCTGAACTATATCGAGCCGTTCATTAACAGCTTGAATTTCTTTCAGCGGCAGTGATATCCATCTTTTCAGAAGTCTTCCGCCCATCGGTGAGATAGTGCGGTCCATCACATCGATAAGTGTCTTGGCTCCTTCGTAAGGTGAATGAAATAATTCAAGGTTCCTGATTGTGAACTTATCGAGCCACATATACCTCTCTCCTTCAATCCGCGCCAGACTCGTAATATGTCCAAGCTGTTCATGCTGTGTCAGGTCGAGATAATGAAGAATAGCCCCTGCAGCTATTATTCCATATGGAAGTTTTTCAATCCCAAATCCCTTTAAAGAGCTGGTTTCAAACTGTTTGAGAAGCCTGTCATTGGCCGCTTCCGGTGTAAATATCCATTCGTCCAGCTTGAAAGTATAAAACTTTGTGCCGAAACTTTCGAGAAACAGATCCTTTTCCCTTTTTTCGTAAAGCACCTCCTTGGGTTGCAGGTTATTGAGCATCTGATCTATATATTCAACAGTCCCTTCAGAAACAAGGAATTCACCAGTGGATATATCAAGAAAGGCAGCTCCTGCAACTCTCTTTTCAATATGTACGGCTGCAAGGAAATTATTCTCCTTATGATTAAGTACATTGTCGTTAAGAGAGACCCCGGGGGTAATAAGTTCTGTGATTCCTCTTTTAACAATCTTTTTTGCCAGTTTCGGATCTTCCAGTTGCTCACATATAGCAACCCTCTGCCCTGCCCTAACCAGCTTTGGCAGATAGGTGTCGAGTGCATGGTATGGAAATCCTGCCAGTTCTACAAACGAAGCTGAACCATTGGCTCTTCGCGTAAGTGTTATACCCAGAATTTCTGATGCACGTATGGCATCTTCGCCGAATGTCTCGTAAAAATCACCAACCCTGAAGAGCAATATCGCATCAGGATGCTTTGCCTTGACACTGTTATACTGCTTCATCAGCGGTGTTTCGACATATTTCTGGTTACCTGACATTGAAGCTATTATGGCGGAGACAAATATTGTTTTTGATCATCAGCAAAGATACAATTTTATCTTGTTTTCTCTGTTGCTCTCTGTGTCTTCTCTGTGGACCTCTGTGCAACAAGAAAAAGATGAAAAACTTACACAGAGTTACACAAAGGAGCACAGAGTTACACAGAGTGAAAAATCATGTTTTTTATAATGCGGTTTTTATAACTTGCCGCAAATAATTATATAAAGATCTGAAATGAATAAAGTTCTGATACTTGGTGCGGGGCTTGTCGTAAAACCCATGGTTGAATTCCTGCTGGAAAGGGATTACAGAGTAATGATCGCGACAACAACGAAGGAGAAAGCTGACAGGATGATTAAGGGCCATCCGAACGGTTCTTCCATGACGTGGTCGGCAGATAATGTAAGCACACTTGAAAAACTAGTAAATGAGTATGATATAGTAGTATCATTTCTGCCATACAGATATCATGTCAAGGTTGCAAAAACCTGTATCAGATTTTCAAAACCTCTGGTTACAACTTCATATGTTCAGACTGAAATGCTGGCTCTTGATGAGGAGGCAAAAAAAGCCGGCGTACTGCTGCTTAACGAAATGGGACTTGATCCGGGCATTGA
>CAZHRV010000043.1:0-7312 GCA_964535035.1 uncultured Rikenellaceae bacterium | reverse complement strand
TTTCATAGTAGAATTTGTTTATGCCGGGCATAGTTATCCCTATTGAATCCTGTGATCCGCTGACTTCTTTGGTTCCCGGGTCGTTATCATACCTGAATAGTGTTTTGGCAAGTTTTTCCGGCTTTTCCGGGGGGAGATGATTATTCCAGAGTTCAATGGCTTTTTTTCGGGTTGACGTTGCCATTCCCGACCGTTCATTGAATTCAATTGTGGGCTCTATTGATGCTGTAATAGCCGATCCCGGGTAATATTTTGAAACGTATGGCTGATCTATCCATGTACCGGCCAGGTCGATCCTGTAGGGCATTGGCTTGATAGTCCTGAGGGCAGTAGAGGAGCGTGAAGGAAGATTCGTATGAGGTATTCTCTTTAGAACCTTATATTCAATATGCATTTCTCTGCACAACTTCTCTTTCTCAGGAGTATGGCCGTCCTCATTAACTATAAGTATATCAGGCTTTACTTCTTTTATTGTTCCCAGGAAATCAAGCAATCCTCTTCCTTTGTTGATTATCACCTTCCTGACACATGCCAGTGCGCTGAGCATATAAGCACGTTCATCCTCGGAATTTATTGGTTCTCTTCCCTTAAGTTCCTTTAATGTCTTGTCTGAACCAAGTCCTATATACAGATCTCCGTATCCGGCTGCCTCGGTTAAAAATGCTACATGTCCTGAATGGAGCATGTCAAAGCATCCTGATACGAAAACTTTTTTCTTTATACTGCGCATGACATAATTCCCTTAATTTTTTCAATTAAAACAAATGTAGATATTTTTCTAGTTCATTTCTTTTGCTCCTCCAAAAGAAATGAACCAAAAAAAAAGAGGCCGGAAATGATAACTTTAACCTGTTTGTCCGCCCGCTACACAAAGCCGTAAAGGCGCCACTAAACAGGTTAAAGTTCGCGCCATTTCCGGTTTGCCCCCGCACAATAATTGGCGAGTAGTAAAATAATGATATACAATATTTAATTTAATTAAAAAGAATAAAGAATTTGAATAATATTAAGGTGGATGAGGGAGGGCATTTCCTAAATTAATTAAATTTAAATCTGAATCTCATAAAAAATATTAACAAAAGGATTGTTATGAAAAATATTTCAAAAACATCAACTCATTCAACCTACAAACGTTACTGTAAAGTACTGAAACTACGGGACAATAAGAACCTGATAAAGAAATATATCGACGTTCATAAACCCGAAAACACCTGGCCGGAGATCTCAAAGGGCATCAGGGATGTCGGCATCATCGATATGGAAATATATCTTCATGGCAACCAGGCATTCATGATAATGGATACCGTTCCTGATTTTGATCATGATAAAGCAATGAAGAAATTAGGATCACTTCCCCGTCAGAAGGAATGGGAAGAGTATGTATCTCAGTTTCAGCAGGCAGGGGATAAGGCAGATACGCCGGAGAAATGGCAATCCATCGAAAGGATTTTCAAACTGTGATAATAATATCCATTACTGATCCTGAAGAAGTTCTAATCTGATCACAAAGTTTATAATCTCTGCAAAACAGATCATTTTTTGTAATAATGAAAATATCCTTACAGAGTTTTCTGGCATCCTGCCAGATCTCCACCCTGTGAAATATTTATTTTATTAAATAATTCAAATCTGGTAAAAGATTATTGAATAATAATATGATGTTTAACATTTTACTATTTCACAGGGTAAATCTTCAAACCTTGTTACTTTCATAATAGTATAGCAGATTAATTTTAGAAATGCACATTATGACATCTGCTAAACTATTAATAACCTTATAATTTCACAAATGTAAATCATCTTTTTTCTTTGAACCTTGAATTTTGAACCTTGAATCTTGAATTTCTTATCGGCTCCTTGCATGGTGAAACAATATATTCCACCACGATTTAAAGAAGTACTTAAAATCTGTCAGGAACGGATGCTTGTCGTATGAATTGAGGTACCTAAGCTCTGAAAGCTGTATCTGATCAAGGTCTTCCGGCATATCGGCATAGAAAGGAGGGATGAGGCCGGGTTTATATTTAATTCTTCTTTCCCTGACCTCCTGGTCATACAATTCAAAATATTGTCTGCTGAGCGGACGTACACCGACCAGCTTCATATTACCTTTAAAAAAGTTTATGAACGTAGGAAATTCATCAAGCCATATCTTTCTGCAGACTGCCCCCCAGGATGTTACTCTGAAATCATTTTTAAACTTGCCGCCATTCTCAAGGTCGTGTAAATGGTAAACATAATCCTGTATATATTCCGAGTAGGGATGCATGGTCCTCAGCTTATATACTTTTATCATTTCTCCGTTTTTCCCTACCCTCATGAGGGCAATAAGGGGTCCGTATATGTTTTCATTTTTTGGCAGCGGCTCTCTCACCTTTTTTGCCTCAACACAAAGATAGTTACCCAGGAATGATTCCTGCCGTATTCTGAATCCTCCCCTGCATAGACGACCAAGCGCCTCGGCACGTGTGATGACTGCATTATTCCCGTGGGTGAGAAAGAAATAGAACTGGCGTGTGAACTTTAATTTGGGAAGAACACGCTTCACCATGAAATCGCCTGTATAGTATATATAATTCAGCACAGGCAGAAATTTCTTCAGGATCCTGCTTTTGCGCTGATCCTTAGTTTCGACACAGCAGAAAAAAAATCCCTCGTTCTCGAGCTTCCGGCTGACAGCATCAATAAAATCATCGAGCCTCTTTATGTCGTTGATCTTATGGAGGTTTATAATATATTCGTATTTATTTTCACGGAGGCTGGTTATATTAAATATAGTTGTAGTGGAAAGGACCGCAGTACGTCTGGTTAATTTCTGTCCGGTCATTTTAATTATTGCCTCAGCCATTTCGGGACCCGCCTCATCTTCAATGGCGCTGGCAATTCCCGAAGGAACCTCAGTAACTCTCTCCTGGTATTTTCCGTTGCCGTTTATCTCACTTACAAGATCATATTCGCTCGGCTTCCTGTATGACTTGTACTTCTCATAATCCTCAAGGTCCTGAATGCTTGCTTTTTTATATGCTATATAGACTGATCCTATAATAAGTTCAAGGAATGTTGCGACAATAGCTGTTCCGAGTACGATTGTCCTGGAATAGTTGTAATCCCTGAGAGTGTACATCAGAAGCGCCGTGATTGACAGGGAGATAATATTACTGACGATCACCCTGTTAAACAAGGATGTAAAATTGACGATCTTGCCCCGGTGCATCTTCCCGTTTATCAGTGAGACAATGATCCAGATAAATGCAAGACTTACAAAGAATATGCTGTGTGACGGGAGATATGATTTCAGGCTGGCCGGTTTTATCCATACCATGGCAAGAAACGATATTGCCAGGATGATAATATCGGCAAATAGTGTTATGATCCTGAACTTACGCTGCTCCATTTCAGTCTGTGATCAACTTTGGGAATGTGAAGTAAGTAAAAAATACAGTCAAATTGTTCAGTTATGACTGAATAATTATGTTGATGGTTGCTCCTTCTTTACCCCCCAATCCCCCCGCTTCCCGTTTAATGACCCCCCAACCCCTCCCGATACGCTTTCACTACGTTCAAGCTATCGGGACAGGCTCTAAAGGGGGGCTACTACTGTAGATTAAATGATAATTTGTATATTTGATGGATCACTGACATATCACTCATGAATATCAAGATAGATAGAAGAAGTATGTTCTATGGTGCTGATTCGAAGATTTTGAAGCTGTAAAGATTTTAAGAAAAAATATGACTTTGCCGGAATTGATTCTTTGGAAAAGGCTAAAAGACAGAAAATTATTTAAAACCCCACTGTCACCCCAACATTAAGAGTATTTTTTTTATCATAATAGTACTCCGGACTCCATCTGTTATCACCGGTTATGTTGGAATATACAAATGATCCCCAAACATATACATCATTGATAATCTGATATGCAGCCTTTATTCCGATCGAAGTATTCTGCCAGTTTATCGTATCCAGCGGCGGATTACCAAGACGTGATCCTCCGGATTCTGTATAATCAGGACCACGAACCGCATCAATAAAGAAGAGTTTTATATCCATTGACCTTAATGGCCTGTAATCAAATGCAACATACCACTCACGCGAGTTGTCCTTAAGATAATGGCCAAGGTTATAATTGTTTGATTCAAAAGTTATTGTGGGGACATTATGCTGGTAGGTCAAAGGATATGTATAAGTGAATTCTGTTGTCAGGGACAGGTTCCGTACAGGGTAATTACTTAGTCTGAATCCTGTTTTCCAGCTCACAAAATTCCATTCATCTTTTTTAAATATCCTTTTTACTGACAGCTCATCAACAAACAGAGTCGCATAAAGATGCATATGCCTGATCTGCCGTGAGCTTATATCGAAAAACATCTGGGAATTCATATTATTAATCCCGGATGAAACAGAATGATCAACAGATTTATAGAACAATAGCGGAATAAGGAACGCCGGATTGAGAGTTGCATTATCGTATATTATACTGTTTCCGGCAGAGATGTCAAGATATTTAAATGGGGTAAAGGAAAAGAGGTTAGCTGCGATGAATTTTCTATGATAAACCTCCCTGTAATCGGTTCCATAACTGTTTGTCACCCAGAATGACCGTGTACTGTCGACGACCATTGAATTGAGCCAGCCATGGATATAATTGAAATTAAACCATTTTACAGGATTAAGTTGTATTCTGAGATGTACAAACGATGGATTATTTCCACCGAAGATATTTGCCCCGTTATAGTTATTTCCCCATTCAAAATTATCCTTTACCAGTCCTGCATTACCCCATTTCCATGACCAGGTAACCCCACCCTGCATCTCACTCCAGTCGGTTGATCCTTTGATATGACCGCCCTCTCTCTGTGTCAGGAACTCCGGCAATCCCAAAAAAGGTTTTTCATGGTTATCGCGAAGAGAAGCATAAAATCCCCACTTGCCGACATAAGCCCTGGCTTCTGCTCCATTCCGCCAGTAAGTTGCCTTTCCGGCAAAATTTGTAAATGCCTCTCCCCCCAGTATCGGATTGACCGTCAATGAAAACAACGAATCCTGATAATAAAATAGATCCAGCCTTTTCATATTTTCTCGCCCTCCCGTTTTCTCGCCCTCTCGCCCTCCTTTGTCCTCCGAAGCTTTAGCAAAGGAGGATCCCATTCTTTTTCCGCTTAGCCACTGCGTCTTTACATCTTTGCGCCTTTCATCATCAAGCTCTTTGCCAAAGTCAAGCAGGTAAAACTCCAGTTCCCTCTGCTGCCTCAGGCTCAGCTGATCTCTTTTCTCTTCAGCTTCCTTCAGGCAGTCGGCAATGAATAGTCTTGAATAGGGTTTTACAGCCGAATTAATTGTAATTATCTGGCTGTTTGCCAGTTCGTCGAGGAATTCATAAATTCCGGAATTGTTGATTGGATGAGGGATATCCTGGGAGATTGAATTAATGGAAATTAATCCAAGGATCAATATAATAAGCTGCTTAATGAAGCAGGAGTTCTTCATCAGGTTATGATTTGAAAATCAAAGATAGGGTTTCTTGTTTATTTACTTTCTTTTAACGCTAAAAGAACCGAGTACCGCTTAGCAGTACGAGCTCGACGAAGTCAAAGTAACAAAGAACCGAAGCCTGATTTATCAGGCTGAGCTCGCGAACGCAGAGAACAAAAGGCGCCGAAAATGACAACTGCAGCCTGTTTGTCCGCCCGCTACACAATGCCTTTACCCACCACCAAACAGGCTACAGTTCGCACCATTTTCGGATTGCCATCACACCTCATTTAAATCCTAATCGCCGTAAGGCGAGGAAAGCCTTTCAAATCTTTTTTGGAAAAAGAGTGACATATTGGAGGTTGCGAAGGTGTAAGGCCTTAAGTAAGCAATACTGTTTGAGGGGGCCGAGTGTATAAAAATTGCCTGGTGGGTAATTTTAGCGAAGGAGCCAGCATGCAGGGTTGGAGGCCCCCGAGTTGTATTGCGTGGGCAACCGACAAAATGGCAATCCCAAAAAAGATTTGAGGCTGCCTTTTTCTTTGGTTCGTTTGGCTTCGCCGAGCTCACAAATGATGGGTTTATTACCTCCGCTGGCGCGGATTTATAATCCGTGCCATTTGCTCGGTTCTTTTGGGCAAGCAAAAGAACCGGAGCGAAGCGGAGTTCGCCAAAGGCAAATGAACAATCTAGAAGGTGAGCAAAAAATGAACAAGATATTATAATACAGTGAATACTCGTTGATGCATATAACGAGGAAGATTTTTATTTAAATTCTGAATGATATTCAATAATAGCCTTTAAACACCTTTCCGCAGTCTTTCCATCCCACAACTCCGGTCTAACCGGTTTTCGTGGTTTTTCAAGGGCAATATAATATTCCTTCCGCATTCTTTCGATATTATTACCAACAAGAACACTTGTTCCGCCATGTTCGCGGAGAGTAACAGGACGTTCCGTGTTCCACCGTAAAGTTAAACACGGGGTGCCGAGAACCGTACATTCCTCCTGTAGTCCGCCACTGTCGGTTAGCATGACATGGGCTTCAATGTTAAGTCTGAGCATCTCCAGGTAACTCAGCGGTTCCAGAAGGATAAGGTTCTTGTTATCAACTAATTTTTTAAATAAACCAAAAGTCTCAAGCATTTTGCGTGTTCTGGGATGCAGTGTCCAGATTAGAGTTCTCTCAGCACAAACCTCATCCGTAATGAACCTTACTATCGGCTCCAGGATCTCCTTAGTATCAACATTCGATGGCCTGTGCAAAGTCATAACTGCATAATCGCCCCTCATCTCGTGCCCTGTGCTCTGTGCCCTGTGCCCTGCGCCCTGCGCCTTCTGATTTTGAATACCATTCTTCCCTATAATCTCATTTATCACAAGTCTATCCGCTTTTACCCTGTTAGCCTCTAAAGTATCGATCATTATATTCCCCACGAATTTTATCCTGTTTTCAGATACTCCCTCTTTTCTGAGGTTTTCGGAGGATATCAGATCTGGTGTAAGTAGCAGGTCGGAAATCCTGTCGGCAACGAGCCTGTTGATCTCTTCAGGCATCGATATATCTCCTGAACGTAGACCGGCTTCAATATGGCAACATTTTATATGTTCTTTTTTTGCGGTAACCGAACAGGCCAGTATGGCATTTACATCTCCGACGATAACTACCCAATCGGGTTTTTCGGCTTTCAGAACTTTCTCAAATTCGATCATTGTTTGACCAACCTGTTCAGCATGTGTCCCTGATCCGACACCAAGATTTATATCTGCTTCAGGTATATCCAGTTCTTCGAAGAATGATTTCGACATACGATCGTCGTAGTGCTGACCGGTATGGAC
>CAZHRV010000042.1:0-32138 GCA_964535035.1 uncultured Rikenellaceae bacterium | reverse complement strand
TGATCCCTGAGGAGAGTTCCTGCAACTCCAAATTACTCCCGGCTCGTTTCACTCGCCTTGTATTTTTGTTTTCAGCCCGGCCTTAATAAAAAGAGTTTTGTACGGCCATTCTGAAAACAAAAATCCCGCGGTTTCCCGCGGGAGTAATTTGGCTTTGCGGAGAGAGGGGGATTCGAACCCCCGGTACAGTTACCCATACGGCAGTTTAGCAAACTACTGGTTTAAGCCACTCACCCATCTCTCCAATAAATTTTCAACCACCTGTGTCCTCCGTATCCGCCGGCTGGCGGAGAAGGAGGATCACCCATCTCTCCCTCTGTCCTCCGTAGCTTCAGTGGAGGAGGATTCCTCCGTATCCCGCAAAGCGGGAGAAGGAGGGATTCTTTTATAAGCGCGACAAAATTAGAAAATCGTGCGTTATGTGCAAAATAAATTCCTGATTATTTCAATTCCTTGACAATATCAATTACCTGCCTGAAATTCTCCAGCGTCTCCTCATCAAAATCCGATATCCCGATCACCCCTGATTTAACATCTGCAAGGAATTTCGAGAACAGGAAATTGCGGGGCATCTCCTTCTCTGTTATAAAATCCGAGTTAGCAACCGTTATGCCTTCCCGGCTTTTTAAAATATGGTTCTTGAAATCGAGTGTGGACAGGAGATCCTCAGCATTATAGAATAATCCGGGCAAACTGATTATCATGTTCCTTCCACTGCTGTCAGTTTTAAAGACTGTCTCCTTTAGAAGGTCATGCATCTTATTCTCTTCCTCATTTTCAAAAAGAAGTACTGCAAAATCGAGTCCCCATCCCATGAGAATATTACATAACAAGGGGATTGAAGAGACATTGGTGGAAGGAATAACACTGATCTTTCCCTTGAAGCCGGTCAGGATAAAAATTGCATTTAAAATGTAAAACGAACCGGTATCATTTACGATCAGGTTGATTTTTTTTGATGAAAAACCCTCATTGGCAGCCGGATTACCCAGTATACTCTGAAGTGGAGAGAGGGTATCAGGAGAGGCGGCAGAAAGTTTTAAAGGATCAAGTATCCGTGTTGCGCTTCTCAGGTTGTCGAGATCATCTCTCTGAACCGCCAGAACACGGTGAAGCTTGTTTATCTCTACAAGATGGGGGGAATGGGTGGTATAGATCACCTGAATCTTATCCTTTATGTCTTCAAACACCTTAAGTACATCCTCCTGTGCTCTGGCATGAAGACTTACTCCCGGTTCATCTACAAGCAGGATCATCTTTTTATTTATGTTTGCTGCTGCCTTCAGTTCCATATAGAAAGACAAAAACCACCGGACTCCTCTGCTTCTCTGCTTGGGATAAAGTCTCTCTCCCTCATCCTTTATCCAGAATTCGAGATAGGGTTTCCCTGCTTTTTCACCATAGGATGCACTGTAATGATCCAGTTCAAACTGAATGTTTATCTTATTGTTGCGTCCTATAGACTGCTGCCAGAAATCCTGGAAATTATGTGTAAGCATGTGATTGAGATTCTCAATCTTCTGCTTCAGGATGCGGCTTGAAGGCTGCTGGAAAAATGAATAGTCGAGCTGTGCAATTGAAAGGAAATTACGGGCTGCTTTGTAGCCTTCCACCTGGTCGTTACTGGTGACAATATCATCCATGTCTATCCGGTTGGGCAAAAGGCTGCCGAAGTCCTCAAACAGCTCAAAAATAGGGCAGTATTCGAAGTATTTCCTGCCGAGTATCTCGCTGTTATATTGCGATTTATATGATTGAATTACCTCATTCACTTTCTTTTCCGCTTCTTCCTCGGAACTTTGTTCTATTATATAACCCGACATTGCTATGTGTTTGTCGAGTTCAGATTTCTTCTGATCTCTCTCGCTACGGGTTTTCTTATAATCACTGAGAACGGCCTTCCATTCCTGGTCATCCTCATCTTCAGCCGGGCGCATCAGCAGTGTCATTTTCTGGTGTCTCTCCTCAAGCCTGACCTCAAGTTCTGCCAGATGATTATCGAGAGAAACAAATTTTTCCATTAATTTCTGCCATTTCTCACCGGCTCTTTTAACCGGTTGTTTTGCAAGCAGCTCAGCAGACAGAGCCTCACGCTTTTCCTTAAGTTCCTTAAGCTGTTCTTTCAGATCGGAGATTTGTTTGCTCTCAACGGAATCAGGTGATTGAGATTTTTTACCAAACAACCGGAACCTCTTTAACTTCATTTCACCGGATTGCACCCTGGCCCTTGTTTCAGATTCCTGTTTATTCAGATTAGCAAGCTCTTTCTCATTTTCTGTTATAATACTGATCTCCTGTTCAAGCTTGACAGTAACATCACCAAGATATAAACGCCAGGCATCTTCAAGGGAATCAAGATACTGGCTTATCTCACCGCTTACTACGATTACCGACGAGAGGTCGGCGATCCATACCCTTGTAAGCTCAATATGATTAAGTCCTGAAAGAAGCTCTTTTAATTCAGTTCCCGGGTTATCAGTAATCTTCAGAAGCCATCCCTCAGGAATGCTGAACCGGCAGCTTACCTCCGGCAGGGTAAGGTCACTGCGAAGAACATCTTCTGAAATAACTCCGGAATAAAATACCTTCAGGGCCTCCAGGACAGATGTTTTTCCCGATTCGTTCTGGCCGATGAGACAAGTTATATTATCGGGTGAAAGCGATTGCCACCCGGTGTCAACAATTGAACGGAAGTTTCTGACCCTGAAAGCTGTAAGCTTTACCATAACTATAAAAATTATATCTGAAAACCAAGAACAAGAACATCATCTATCTGCTGTATGTCTCCTTTCCAGTCATTAAAGGTATTTTCGAGGATCTTCTTCTGTTTTGCCATCGGAATGCCGTTCATTGATGTTATCACTCTTTTCAGGTGTTTATGTTTGAATTTTTTATCTGTCAGTTCGCCAAACTGGTCAGCAAATCCGTCAGAGAAAAGATAAAAGCTGTCTCCGGGCTGTGTATCTACCACCTGATTTGTAAATGGGTGTTCAACCAGCGGGGCAAGACCGATAGTCATTTTATCGGCTTTAAACTCGGTGAGCTCTCCTTGCCTCATTCTTATCAGCGGCCTGTTTGCTCCCGAATACTGGAGTTTCCCGGTATAAGTGTTAATGATACATAATCCGAGATCTATACTGTCTTTTGCAACTGATCCTTTATCTGTCTGATGAAGAGCCTTCATCACTTTCTCCCTCATAAAGTTCATCACCCTGTTTGCTTTAGGATCATACTTTGACTGCATTATCTCATTAAGGAAACTTATCCCCAGTATACTGAGCAGTGCTCCCGGAACTCCATGTCCTGTGCAATCACCTGCTGCAATACACAGGTACTGCTTGTTGCTGAATGCATAGTAAAAATCGCCGCTCACTATATCACGCGGAAGAAAAAGGACAAAATGATCTTTCACGAGACCCTTCAGGAATCCGGGATCAGGCATCAGGGCTTTCTGAATAATCCCGGCATACCTGAGGCTGGCCATATGATCATCAATTCCCTGGCTTTGAATCAGGGCAATAATATCAGGATTATGCTGATCCTTTACTGTCATCACTCACCTTAAACTGACTGGTAAAAGCTAAAGATACATTAATTTGTATTTCATTACAACCGGATAGGCACCTTTACTGTACCCTCTTTTCAAGGAGAACCACATTTTCAACATGATGTGTCTGGGGAAACATATCCACAGGTTGTACTTTTGTGACATTGTATTCTGATGAGAGCAATGCTATATCACGAGCCTGGGTTGATGGATTGCAGCTTATATATACTATCCTCTGCGGTGCTGCTTCACGGATTTTATTAACCACATCCTCATGCATCCCGGCTCGGGGCGGATCGGTTATGACAACATCAGGACGTCCGCTTTTTACCATAATACCATCCGACAATATTTGCTTAATATCTCCTGCAATAAATTCCGTATTCCTTATATTATTCACAGAGGAATTTAATGCGGCATCTTTTACAGCTTCTTTAATATACTCAATACCAACCACTTTAAGTGCCTTTGACGCTAAAAAATTTGCTATTGTGCCTGTTCCTGTATAAAGATCGTAAACAATCTCTTTCCCGGTCAGGCCTGCCATTTCTGACGCAATATGGTATAACCTGAGAGCCTGTAATGTATTGGTCTGGAAAAACGATTTGGGACCTATCCTGAATTTTAATCCATCCATCACCTCGACAAGATGGTCCTGCCCCTTATATAATACAGGTGTCTGATCAGAAAGAGAATCATTCCGTTTTGAATTGATAACATAAAACATGGATGTAATACATGTAAATTCCGAAGCCAGATGATCAAGAAGCCTGTCTCTTCTCTCAGGTTCATCATGAAAGAAAACGACAATGATCATAAATTTCCCGTCAATTGAATTACGGATCACAAGGTTCCTCAGGAAACCTGTCTGCTGACGAGGATTAAAAAAGCGCAGACAATTTTTATGGGCATACCTTCTTACTGAATCGCGTATGGCATTGGATGGTTCGGGCTGAAGATGACACTCCCTGATATCGAGAACCTTATCATATACACCGGGAATATGAAATCCCAGTGCATCCTCCTTTTCAAAATCGTGGTCGGAATTCATCTCTTCCATTGTTAGCCATCGCTTGCTGGAAAATGAGAACTCCAGCTTGTTCCTGTATCTTAAAACCTCCTGTGATCCGCATATAGGATCAACTGCCGGCAGAGTGACTTTCCCGATCCGGGAAAGATTGTCGCCAGCCTGCTTCTGCTTATAGTGAAGTTGAAGATCATATGGCAGGTGCTGCCATTTGCAGCCTCCACATACACCAAAATGTCGGCATACCGGAGTAACCCTGTCGGCCGAATATTCATGGAACCTGACAGCTCTCCCCTCCATATAATTCTTTCTTTTCTTTGTAACCTTTATGTCGACAATATCGCCCGGTATGAGCATTGGCACAAAGACAACCTGGTTATCGACCCTGGCGAGTGCGTTACCCTCGGCACCAATATCGGTTATCATGATTTTTTCAAGAAGAGGCAGCTTAAACAACATCCTTCGTGTTATATGAAGTTTTATATATTTTGAAGTGTAAAGATAATTGATATTGAGAAATGCCCTGCTTCTATGGCTGATATACTTTTTCTATATTTGCGTCAGTTT
Organism: uncultured Rikenellaceae bacterium; assembly: GCA_964535035.1. GTDB lineage: Bacteria > Bacteroidota > Bacteroidia > Bacteroidales > VadinHA17 > LD21. The sequence continues at coordinate 26,997 of CAZHRV010000042.1, read as the reverse complement.
TATTCAGAATGGTTTCGGTTCAGAATCTTTCAGTATCATTTGGCAGCTTTGACCTGCTGACCGATATCTCGTTCCTCATCAATGATCAGGACCGAATAGGGCTTGCAGGGAAAAACGGTTCAGGAAAATCGACACTTCTAAATGTTATAGCCGGTTTACAGAGCCCGACATCGGGAATCATTGATAAATCGAAAGATGTGACTATAGGATATCTTCCTCAGCAAATGAAGGTTAATGATTCCACAACAGTATTGAATGAAGTCATTACCGCATTTGCCGAGATTACCGGTCTTTTAGGAGAGATAGAGCGCTGCAGCCGTGAGATTACTGCAAGAAATGACTACCATTCAGCAGAATATCTTAAACTTTGCGACCACCTGACAGTTATAGAGGAGAGGTTCAGGATACTCGGCGGTAACAGCTATCTGGCCGAAGCAGAAGAAACTCTTGCAGGGCTGGGATTTGAGAAAAGAGACTTTAGCCGGCCGACACGGGAACTCAGCGGCGGCTGGCGAATGCGGATCGAACTTGCCAAAGTCCTTCTAAAAAAACCATCTCTTTTTCTTCTCGACGAACCAACAAATCACCTTGATATTGAATCAATTCAATGGCTCGAGAGTTTCCTGGAAAATTACCAGGGGGCAGTGGTACTTGTCTCGCACGACAGGGCATTCCTTGATAATGTGACAACCCGTACTATTGAAATATCACTGGGCAATATCTATGATTACAGGGTACCATGGTCGAAATATATTGAATTGAGGGAAGAGAGGCGGAAGCAGCAGATAGCTGCTTTCAGGAACCAGCAGAAGATGATTGTTGATACCGAAAAGTTCATTGAAAGGTTCCGCTACAAAGCCACTAAAGCTGTACAGGTACAGTCAAAGATCAAACAACTGAATAAAGTGGAGAGAATTGAAGTTGACGAGGAGGATAACAGCGCTATTAACCTGAGGTTCCCTCTCTCGCCCCGTTCAGGTACTACTGTCGTTGAAGCCGAAGGACTTTCAAAAAGCTTTGGTCAGAATCATGTGCTGAAAAAAATCGATTTTAAAATACACCGGGGTGAAAAAGTTGCTTTCGTGGGCAGGAATGGTGAGGGTAAAACTACATTCTCAAGGATCATAATCGGAGAACTTGATCATGAAGGATTCCTGAAAAAAGGCCACAATGTAAGGATTGGTTATTTCGCACAAAACCAGGATGAACTGCTCGATGAAACAAAAACGGTATATAAAACTATCGATGATACAGCAAAAGGAGAGATAAGAACCAAAATGCGTGACATGCTGGGTGCCTTTCTTTTCAGGGGTGATGATATTGACAAAAAGGTGAAAGTGCTTTCAGGAGGTGAACGCTCCAGACTTGCCCTTGTCAGACTTCTCCTTGAACCACATAACCTGCTTGTGCTGGATGAACCGACAAATCATCTCGACATGCGGTCAAAGGATATTCTGAAGCAGGCGCTGATGAACTATGATGGCACATTAATTGTTGTGTCACATGACAGGGATTTCCTGAACGGGATAGCAGAAAAAGTATTCGAATTCAGAAATAATAAGATCAGGGAAAATATCGGCGGTATATATGATTTCCTGAGAAAGAAAAAAATAGAGAGCCTGAGGGAAATTGAAAGGAAAGATACCGGGAAAAGAGAACCGATAAAAAGGGAGGCTTCATCAAATAAGCAGAAATATCTCGAAAAGAAGGAATATGAACGTTCCCTGAGGAAGCTAAGAAAAAGGCTTGAAGAATCTGAAACAAAGATCGAAAGGCTGGAATCAGAAATATCTGCACTTGACAAAATTCTGAGCCAGAGCAGCAGTCCGGCTGAAGAGATGGATAAACTTTACATAAAGTACCAGGAGCTCAATGAACATCATAATCAGGAAATGAACAGGTGGGAACAATATACTCATGATATAGAAGTTTTCTTAAAAAACAACGGCTGAAAATGGAAACCCGGCAAATGGTAAAAATATACCGTGTACATGTTTTTGAGACAGGTCCGGAAGGTAGAGTCAACCTCTGGTCACTGTTCAATTATATGCAGGATATTGCTTCGGAACATGCAGTAAAACTGGGATTCGGGAGAGACGACCTGCTGAAGAGAAACCATTTCTGGATTCTTTCAAGGATGTTTGCCGTGATTCATGACCTGCCATTCTGGAACAACAAAATTGTTGTAAAAACCTGGCCATGCGGCACCGATAAGCTTTTCGCCTTACGAAATTATGAAATTAAATATCCCGACGGAAGAGAGATTGCCTCAGCTTCATCATCATGGCTGATCATAGACCATACAACAAAAAAAATACAAAGACCCGGTAATCTGCTTGAGCGATATAATCCTGATAACCAGGTAATTAAATTTATTGCCAGGCAGGCGAAAAAACTTACAGATGCCTCCCCTGACGGACAAGTTTCTCCAATATCAAAAGTCAGAGTAAGTGACCTTGATATAAATCTGCATACAAACAATGTCAACTATCTTAAATGGGTATGCGACGCCTACGATCTCGATTTCACATTAACTCATTTCCCATGTTCCGTAGAAATAAATTATCTTGCAGAATCAGTGTTCGATGAAGAAATATTCATAAGAACATCAAAGGAAGAAGAGAGAACTACTTTTTTTAACCATTCCATTTTCCGTACAAACGATAATAAGGAGTTATGCAGGGTTAGAATAGAATGGAAAGAAGAAGGCATTAAAAAATTCCCTCAGCAATGAATCTGAACAAAACATATATCACAGGGATTATCCGGCTTACGGTTGCATTAATAGTCTTCCCGGCTCTTTTCATTTCCTGCAGGGCGACCCGGGTTCCTGTTGATTCAAAGGATCTTTCATACCTGTATAACCCGACCAAAAACTCATTAAATCCATTGTACAACGTCAGAAATGAGTCTGACAATGAATCTATACTGTCGATTAAATTCTATACCAGCGAACTCTATTTCTCGGAGGCAAATTCTCAGGGAGTACCACTTTCATCACTTCTTGTCACAGCAAAGCTTTTCACTACTGAGCAGGGCAGGATTCTAGCAGATACCCTGGCCCTGAATCTGACAATATACAAGGAAGACAAACAGCCGGAACATATATATCAGATTCCTCTCAGAGTTCAACCTGGCAGAGAATACCTTGTTGAAGTGAAGATCCTTGACAGGATTAGAATGAAGGTAGTCCAGGGATTCATAACATTCAACACACTGTCGGATTATAGCAGGTACAATTTCAGGGTACAGGGGTACTTCGAAAAAAACGATATATTCAATCCTATTCTTAAAGTTGATGAATATATTAAACTCACTTATCTCAAGGGTCATATTGATTCCTTATATATTTCCTATTATAAACCTTACATGGAGATTCCCTATCCTCCGTCACTGCTTCTTCCTGAAAAAACAATTGATTACGGACCTGACACCATCGTTGCACTTTCTTACTCTGATACTGTTCCCATTATGCTTCCAAGGAAAGGTATATATATGTTCACTGCAGGAAGGGATATTAAAGAGGGATTCACCTTTTTTAATCTGGGTGAAATATTCCCATCAATGTCCACACCGGAGGTGATGATTGAGCCCCTGGTATATCTTGCCAGTGAGGCTGAGCAGAATACCATACATGATGCTCCCAGACCTAAATTGGCTCTTGATGAATTCTGGATCAAATGTGGAGGTAATATAGAAAAGGCCCGCGAACTTATACGTATCTATTATACTCGTGTTTATTACGCAAACTATTACTTTACCTCTTATACTGAAGGCTGGCGAACCGACAGGGGGATGATCTATATAATCTACGGGCCTCCTGATAAAGTATATAAATCCAACGATGGTGAGAGCTGGGGTTACCATAAACCGGTTATCAAATCATCATGGGGAAACAGGTACAGGGTAAAGGACGAATATCTGTTTTTTACTTTCAGGAAAAGGAAAAACATCTTTACTGAAAACGAATATTATCTCAGCCGGAGTGAAACGCTTGTAACCTTATGGGAACAGGCTGTTGCAAGCTGGAGAGAAGGTATTGTTTTCAGGCTCGATAATCCCGAGGAATTTTAAGATCCCCATGAAAGAATCAGATTGCATTTTTGGCCTAAGACCTGTTATCGAAGCAATCAGGGCAGGTAAACAGATTGACCGCCTTCTGATAAAGCAGGGGCTTCACGGTGCTCTTTATCACGAACTTATGGTTGAGGTAAAGAAGTATAATATTGCCTTTCAGATAGTGCCTCTTGAGAGAATTGAGCTGGTGACAAGGAAAAACCACCAGGGTGTTCTTGCATGGCTGTCAATAATTGAATACCAGCATATTGACAACCTTCTCCCGTTGATCTTTGAAAAAGGAGAAGATCCTCTGATCCTTGTTCTTGACAGTGTTTCAGATGTAAGAAATTTCGGATCTATAGTACGAACTGCCCATTGTCTGGGAGCACATGCAATTGTTATACCTGAAAAGGGATCGGCCAGGATCTCTGCCGATGCTGTGAAGGCCTCCGCCGGGGCATTGCATATTTTCCCGGTATGCAGGGAAAGGTCTGTTGTAAAATCAACAAGATTTCTCAAGGACTCAGGGCTGAAGATAATATGTGCTGAAGAGAGATCAGCAGATAGTGCCCCTGAAATTGACCTTACTGGCCCTGTAGCACTGATACTTGGATCTGAAGATAAAGGTATCAGCCTTGAGCTGAGAGCCCTTTCTGATCACAGGGTGAAAATTCCCATGAGCGGAACAATAGGGTCACTTAATGTGTCAATAGCTGCAGGCATTCTGCTTTATGAAGTGTTAAGGCAGAGAGATGTCCGGATCAGGAAATAATACTCAATATTCTTTCATCAAGTGCTTTCTGGTCGGAGGTAAAAGATGCCAGGCCTGCCAGGGTAAGAAGTGTGTCGGGTGCAATTTTGCCCTCCTTTATCTTGTTCTCCCATCTTGAGTATACAGGTATCTTGCCATCAGAAGCCAGCAGTGATTTTTCCTCCCTTGTCAGCAGCGGGAACATATCTCCGCAACCCTCTTCATGAGCAATGTCAATCAGTTCCGGTTCCGTTGCAGGTACTTTTGCAGCAAGTCTTTCAGCAAGATTCAGTACTTTGTCATCCACGATCCAGAATTTTTCCAGATGAGCCATTTTACCTGAGGCTGAAATTCCTGTTTTGTAGTTCATGTGCATTCTTGAAGTAAACTTGTCCTTGATTGATTTACGTCCGGCTGATGCCACTTTTGGCGGTATGGTAAAAACATCAGCTCCAGCCAGCAGTTCAAGCTGTTTGTGATCTCTTATGCTGGCGGCAATAAGCTTCGTCTGCCATTCGTTTTTAGCTGAAAGTCCGGTTACCCAGTTCTGCGATGAAATAACTGCCATCTCACCGGCTCCTGAACCATCACCTAGTTTGTTGTTGGTAATAAAGGCTCCTATTCTTCCCAGAAAAACATTCAGATAATCAGGACGTGCAACCCTCGTAACAATAACATTCTGCCTGGCACTGAACCCGAGTGTAAAATTTATTCTTACACCTGCGTCCCTGAGCCGTCTTGCTCCTATCAATCCAGCGGCCGTATATGGGACCTTTATTATAAAATGTTCGGGACTGATTTCATGGAGTCTCTTACCGTAATATTCAATTGCCATTATATCGTGAGCCGTATCGGTATGAAGTTCCACGCTTACCATCCCTCCGAATTTTGAAGCCAGTCTGAGACCATGCCGTGCATTCAGTATGAATGCTATCTCCTTAATCTTTTCTTCCAGCGGAAGCTCTCTGACCAGGCTTTTAGCCTCGGAGATAAAGACATCATATATTCCCTTTTGTATCTCATTGTTAAGCAGGGTATTATTGGTTGTCAGGGCACTCATCTCGGCTGTCCAGTTGGCTTCGGCCTCTTCTATATCGCCGGTATCAAGCCAGAGTTCTGTTCCCGTATCTCGCAATGAAGCCCAGAAGTTGTCGGGTTTGGCCATGATATGTTTTTCATCAGGTTGCTTCCACAGGAAATCACTTATTCGTGTATTAAGGTCTGCCATAATCAGTTTTTTGTTAATAATCATTTTCTGACGAAAGCTGGAACATCCTCAGTCCAAACTCATTCATGACTGATACAATAACACTCAGCCCGGTAAGGAAATCCTTCAACCATATTGCAGGATCATTAATAAAAGTCATTTCTTCTCAAAATATGTTGTCACAAAAATATATATTTTATTGATCTGCTTCGTTGTTATTTATTAGTTTTACTCTATTGTTACTTATTATTATTCATTTAATGAGAACATTCTCTATTCTGCTCTTCACATTTTTATCAGCACCGTTGATTGCTCAGATCAATTTTGATGACTATTTTTCAGATAAGGTATTTCCTGTCCTGAAATAGAATGAAGGATGAAAAGCAATTCGTCAAAGGGATACTGTTCTGTATGCCGTGAGGCAATAAAGGAAATGATTGAGTTCTATATTAAGTAAAGATCATTCCAGCATTTCGAACAACTCCCTGGCCGTTTCGACAGGTATTTCTCTTTTCCCGAGCCAGGCTCCAACCTTTGCATCACTGTAACCATTCCTTACTAACAGGTCAGCATATTCTTCAGCACTTTCCCAGGTGATGAAGGACCCGATAAGGTAAACGATATTACCATCGGGAAGGGTTACAATATCCAGTCCCCTGGTACCTGAAAGTTTCTTATAAGTCTCAAGGTCATCATCCTTAACAGGTTTCTGCGATCTTGCAATTTCAATCCTGAATGTAAGTGTAGGTGGAACAGTATCTGCAGGGACCTGCTCATCAGCGCTTACCCCGGGAAGCGGGATTTTCCCCCATTTATTTTCGAGAGCGGCAGCTCTTTCCGACGATACAGCCTTTCCGTTAAAAAATGCTGAGACAAATGCATCTCTGAAACCCTTCTTCCTCACCGTCCCCAGGGCTTTATTTGCATCTGACAATCTCCTGAACATACCGGCATAGTAAATTGTCAGATCCCTTCCTGTCATTTTAAATCCATAAACCGGTGTAATTCCCTTGAAATATGAAGGAGCCACAGGGTTCCGGAAGACTGCTACCTGAATACGATAGAGGAGCCCTTCAGGAACATCGGGATCAATAGGTATTTTTTCAACTTCAGCACCTTGTTTAATTTCAAAAACAGAATAAACTTCATTCTTTAGTACCAGTGCCGGAATTGTATCCTTTTTAATGTCATGAATGGCAACTGTATCTGCAACAGGTTTGGTATCATGGACTTTTATATCTGCCTCCGTTCTGGCAGTATCTTTAACGATAGTGATGCTATCTTTTTTTTCGCCGTTATCATAGTTAATGATCAGGGAATCATAGAGCCTCTCTTTCTGAGGAAAAGAGTCTGCTGCAGGCAGAACGGGCTGTTCGGTTATCAATCCCGCCGTGAATGGCTTACTATTCATTGCAGTCTGAGCCTCATCATATTTTTTATCAGCAAAATCCTGGAAAGTGGCTGCAATCTTTTCAGTTTCAGTAATCTCAGCTTTCAACCTTATCCTTTCTGTATAGCTTCCCTTTTCAAGTCCTTTTTTCTGTTCTTCTGTAACTCTATATAAAGAATCAGCCTTATATTGATATTCAAGAGCTTCAGATAATATCTCATCATAATCACCGGCCAGGGTATCTTCCGGTTCAGAAATCATCACAACCTTTTTCTCTGCCGCAATCCCTGGTTCATCTTCTGTAAAAAAACCTTCTCTCTTTTCACATTGCTGTATAAAATCAGGTATTCCCAGTTCTCTGGATGTTTTTTTCCCGTTAAGATCTATGAAATAATTATAGGAAACTATTGCATCCTCGAATTTTCCTGACATCTGCTGTGCTCTGCCAAGCCAGAACAATGCATCTGAAGGGATGTTTCTTACAATAGCTGATCCTTGCTGAGCCTGCCTGAGAAGTGTCACAGCCTTTTCAAGGTCTCTCTTAAGCTTAACCAGGCATACCCCGGAATAATATTTGTACATTGGATCTTTCGGATAGGTAACAAGAAGCACGCTGAATTCCCTGTAAGCCTGTTCATAATCACCCTTTGAAAAAGCTTCGAGAGAAGACTGCCTTGTAGGTCTGGCTGACAGATCCTGTGCAGTGAGATCAGTTACCGGCAAGAGTAAAACCGATATTAAAAGTAAACATACAGGATATCGTCCTAAATCAAACACGGGTTTATTATCTGATCTCACAAGTAATTAATTTTCAATCTATTATAAAGATCTTTTAGTGTGGTTGTAATAGTTTATTGTTAATAACTAAAAATCTGTTTTTCTTCTGAAAACAATTCAAACTTCGTAAATTTACCCATAATAACAAAATTATTAAATCCATGGCACAATTAAAAGAAGGTATGCCGGCACCTTCATTTGAAGGAAGTGATCAGGATGGGAAACAGGTAAAGATGAGTGATTATACAGGGAAGAAGATAGTACTTTACTTTTATCCCAAAGACAATACATCAGGTTGTACTGCAGAGGCCTGTAACCTGCGTGACAATTATGATGTTTTTCTAAAAAAGGGATATGCAGTTATCGGCATAAGTGCAGATAGTGAAAAATCACATAAGAATTTTGCCGGGAAATACTCGCTGCCCTTCCCCCTCATAGCAGATACCTCAAAAAAGATCCTTAAGGACTATGGTGTATGGCAAGAAAAGAAGATGTACGGGAGAAGTTATTTTGGTACAGTCAGGACAACTTTTATAATTGATGAAAAGGGGATCATCGAGAAGATAATTTCAAAAGTTGATACAACAACACATTCGGAACAGATTTTCGCACTATATCAATAAAAATCAATAAATATGAGCAAAGAAGAAAGAAAAGAGATCGACAAGGAGAAATTAAAGGCTCTTGAGGTCACCCTTGGAAAGATCGAAAAAGATTTCGGTAAAGGTACAATTATGAAATTGGGCGACCATGCCATCGAGAATATTCAGACTATCTCCACCGGTTCTATAGGACTGGATGCAGCCCTCGGTATCGGAGGATTTCCCCGTGGACGTGTAATAGAAATTTACGGACCTGAAGCCTCAGGAAAGACAACTCTGGCAATCCATGCAATAGCCGAAGCACAGAAAAACGGGGGTATTGCAGCTATTATAGATGCCGAACATACATTTGACCGCATATATGCCGGGAAACTGGGCGTTGATGTCGAGAACCTGCTGATTTCACAGCCCGATAACGGAGAACAGGCACTCGAGATCACTGATAATCTCATCCGGTCAGGAGCTCTCGATATTGTAGTTATTGATTCAGTTGCAGCCCTCACACCCAAAGCTGAAATAGAAGGTGAAATGGGTGATTCAAGGATGGGTCTTCAGGCAAGACTGATGTCACAGGCGCTGAGAAAACTGACTGCTAACATAAGCAAGACAAATACTTCCTGTGTTTTTATCAATCAGCTCCGTGAAAAGATCGGAGTGATGTTCGGCAATCCTGAAACCACAACCGGAGGAAATGCCCTTAAATTCTATGCTTCCGTAAGAGTAGATATCCGCAGGATAAGCCAGCTGAAAGAGGGAGATGAAGTCATCGGCAACAGGACAAGAGTGAAAATAGTAAAAAACAAGCTTGCCCCTCCATTCAAAAAGGCCGATTTTGATATCCTGTATGGAGAAGGAATCTCACAACTCGGTGAGATTATTGATCTTGGAACTGATTTCAATATTATTAAAAAGAGCGGTTCATGGTTTAGTTACGGAGAAACCCGGATAGGCCAGGGACGCGATGCCGTCAAGCAGATACTCAGGGATAATCCCGAATTGTATGATGAACTTAAAGCTAAAGTTTCTGAGGCTCTTAAGAAACAATAATCATTAAAATACCATTCCCAATGCAAAGATATCATGTTTCGATAATTCTTCTGCTGTTTCTATTCTTACTGTCATGCCAGCAGGAGAAATCAGATACCAGCGAAGTTGTACCACAGTTCAATAATGAACTTACTGCTGAAGAAAAAGCCGGAGGAGTGATGACTCCCGAAATAATGTTAAAATTCGGAAGACTGGGCTCATTTGCACTTTCTCCCGACGGATCAACTGTCCTCTATACGGTCACTGATATAGACCTGGAAACAGAAGTAAAGAGAATAAACATTTTCAAGGTTCCTGCAGATGGCGGCGATCCCGTGCAACTAACAACCGATGGAGGCAGCTCACCTCAGTGGTTCAATAAAGGCAAATCTGTCGCTTATATCAATAACGATGGCGAACTGATCACCGTGAATACGGATGGATCTGATAAACAAATTGTTAAAGATTTTAAGGACTTTGAGATTTTCAATATTTCGCCTGATGGAAATAATATCTATTTCACGAGAAGAGTAAAACTCGATCAGACTGCCAACGAAAAATATAATCTTCCCAAAGCAAATGTCAGGATAATTGATGACCTTATGTACAGGCACTGGAATTACTGGAGTGATTATTCGTACAGTCACATTTTTGTTGCATCATTCAACGGAAAAAGCATCTCAGGTGAAAAGGATATAATGGAGGGCCAGAGGTTCGAATCACCACTCGCTCCCTATTTTGATGAAGGTGAAATATCATGGAGCCCTGACAGTAAACTTATTGCGTATACAACAAAGAGACTCAGAGGAAAAGAGGATGCCAGAAGCACAAATTCTGACATAATACTATATAATATTGCTTCAGGAGAGGAGGTAAATATTTCCGAAAGTAACCGGGGGTATGACCGCTATCCTGTTTTCTCCCCGGATGGTTCAAAGATTGCCTTTCAAAGCATGGAGAGAGAAGGATACGAGGCTGATCTTGACAGGCTTTTCGTTTATGATATTGATAAAGGAACCCTCAGGTGGGTCACAAAAGGATGGGATTTTGATGTGGAAAGTATTAACTGGGCAGATAATGAAACGATATTTTTTGCATGTGCTCATCTGGGAACCACACAAGTTTTTAAGACAAGCATATCTGCCAGGGGTGTTGACCAGGTAACAGATGGGGTCCATGAGCTAAGTCCAATCAGCCTGAAATCGGGTATCATGGTGGCTAATATAAAATCATTGTCAAAGGCACATGAATTAGCAAAAGTTGACCTGTCAACCGGAGAGGTAAAACTGATTACCTCAATAAACAAGTCCATATATGAATCAATAAAGATGGGCCGGACAGAAGAGAGGTACATCAAAACAAGAGATAATAAAGATCTGCAGATGTGGATTATCTATCCTCCTGACTTTGACCCGGCAAAAAAATATCCGGCACTGCTGTTCTGCAACGGTGGTCCGCAAAGTACACTCGGTCAGTTCTGGTCATACCGCTGGAATATGCAGATGATGGCTGCAAAAGGATATATTGTGATCTGTCCCAACAGGCGGGGTAATGCTGGTTTTGGACAGGCATGGAAAGAACAGATATCAGGTGACTACGGAGGTGCTAACATCCGTGATTATCTCGATGCCACCGATGCTATGGTAAAAGAACCTTTTGTTGATCCTGAACGGCTTGCAGCTGTCGGTGCCAGCTATGGGGGATTTTCGGTATTTTATCTTGCGGGGGTCCATGCCGGAAGATTCAAAGCATTCATAGCACACTGTGGAATGTTCAATTTTACGAGCTGGTATGGATCAACAGAGGAATTATGGTTCCCGGATAAAGATATAGAGGGCCCCTACTGGAATATGGGAAAAAGCTACCGGTTCTCACCGCACCTGATGGCAAGCAGCTGGGATACTCCAATATTGATCATCACCGGGGCCAAAGATTTCAGGATACCCTATACGCAGAGTCTTGAGGCATTCCAGGCGGCACAGCTGAACAACGTTCCAAGCAAGCTGATCTTCTTTGAGGACGAAACACATTTTGTTCTCAAGCCCCAGAATGCTGTGATATGGCAAAGGGAATTCTTTGAGTGGCTGGAAACATATTTGAAATAGGTGAGTACATGAAATCCAGGAATATACCGGGATAAGGTTATTGTTCCAGAAGGTCAAGTACTCCTGTGACCATTTCATTCAATGGCCGTTTTCCGTCAAGCCAGTGGATTCTTATACCTTTCTTCTCCATTCCTCTGAACCAGGTCATTTGTCTCTTTGCATACTGGTGTATCGCTATCTCAAGATTATTTATCATTTCATCATACCCGTACTTGCCTGCCAGGAATAATGTAATATACTTATATTCAAGACCATAATAAAAAAGTGTCTCTTTCCTGATCCCGTTTTCCAGCAACTTCCTCACCTCATCAACCATTCCTTCATCGAGGCGTTTTTTCAACCGCTCCGTGATTCTTCTGCGTCTTTCTTCCCTGTCGAACATGATACCAACAATTAAAGCCTTCAGCCGGGGAAACTGATTCTGTTTTTCGCCTCCACTTCTGTTGTTTTGTTCAATCTCTATAGCCCTTATAACCCTTTTTTTTGTGTCGATATCGGTTATATTGTGTAGTTTCTTAAAAGTAGATAAGATCCCTATAAGCTCCTCCATGGTCTTCTTCTCAAGTCTTGCCCTCAGTCCGCTGTCAGCTGGCACCTCCTTCATTTTGTACCCCGTTATAATGCTGTCGACATACATACCTGATCCGCCGCACATAACCGGGAAAACATTACGTCTGATCATATCGTTATATACCCTTTTAAATTCCCGCTGATATTCAAAGACGTTGTATTTATATCCAGGGTCAACAATGTCGATAAGATGGTAAGGGACAGACCTGCCATCAACAGTATAGTCCGAATAATCCTTTCCCGTACCAAGGTCCATACCCCTGTAAACCTGGCGTGAATCTGCACTTATTACCTCTCCCCCCAGGCGGTCTGCCAGATTAACGGCTAACGTGGTCTTGCCTGATGCGGTTGGTCCTGTAATAACCAGAAGATCATATTCATGTTTCGGTTTTTGTGACATCACCCTGACCTGTTTAACATAAAAAGCAAGTTACCATAAAATTACGTAATTTTGCCCCTTGCTGATCTGTTTTATGGCATCGATCGATGAAAAGAGGTTCCGGTGATATTGTAATTAAGAACAAGAAGGCTTCTCATGATTATGAGTTACTTGAGAAATTTGTTGCAGGGATAAAGCTTGCCGGGACAGAAATTAAATCTATCAGGATGGGAAAAGCTGCTCTTGCAGATTCCTATTGCTTTTTCAGTGATGGTGAACTTTTTATCAGGGGTATGCATATTGCTGAATACTGGTGGGGTAACCTGAATAATCATGATCCGCTGCGTGAAAGAAAACTTCTTCTGACAAAACGTGAACTGAAAAGGATCGAACGAAAAGTAAAAGAGACCGGGTTGACTATTATCGTTACTAAAGTGTTTATTAATGACCGGGGGCTGGCAAAGGCTGAAATTGCAATATCGAAAGGCAAGAAAGAATATGATAAGCGTCAGACAATAAAACGTAAGGATACAGAACGGGAACTGGACCGCATCAGAAAAAGATAATAATCCAATATATTTCTCCTCCTTTTTAAAGGAGGAGTACTCCCGACTTGTCGGGAGGGAGGTGGTTCATTTTCAAATATTCCACATATCTCTATTTTATAATAGTACATAACCACCATGTCACGACTTAGCAGGAAGTACTCCCGACTTGTCGGGAGGGAGGTGGTTCATTTAAACATTAACCAAAATTAATCTAAAATATCATGATAGAAACCTCAGAATTTAAGGTTTTTGATAATAGTATTTATTACAAAATCAGGGTCCTGAAAGACAAATCTGTTTTCGAATCTTAATACTTTATAGCCTTTCTCTTCAAGCTGCTTATCTCTGCTTTCATCTTTCTGGATCCTTACGTAATCCCCATGTGGATCACCATCAAGTTCAATAATAAGTTTGTCAGATGAACAATAAAAATCAGCAATATAACTATCGAGGCTATGTTGTCGTCTAAACTTCTTGCCTTTTAACTGTTTGTCCTTAAGGAGTTTCCATAGAGTCGCTTCTGCGGAAGTGGATCGATTCCTCAGTTTCTTACGAATTTCCTTTAGCTCTATTCTATTTGAGGGATATTTTGAATTCAAAACCATAGTAACTAAGCTTGTGTTTTATTAATATACTAAACCACCCCGTCATGACCCTTCGGGCATGACACCCCTCCTTTAAAAAGGAGGGGAAAGTTGTGATATATATAATTCACCGACCTTTCTATTTTCTTTTTATGAATCAGTTTATAAATACTAATAGCGAGATTAAATAATCCTTCTGTTCTTATCACAATCAGAAATTCGGACTGAGCAGATATCTTGAGTAGAACTTCACGATACTGGCGACAGCCTCTTTGGAGGTGTCCACGATAGTAAAAAGATCAAGGTCCTCGGGATAGATATTATGCTCTTCAGCCATCATTTCTTCCTTGATCCATTCTATAAGCCCCTTCCAGTATTTCTTTCCGACAAGAATTATCGGGAACTTTCCTATTTTCCTTGTCTGGATCAGGGTGATAGCCTCAAAGAGTTCATCAAAAGTCCCGAATCCTCCGGGCAAAACAATGAATCCCTGGGCATACTTCATGAACATCACCTTCCTCACAAAGAAATGGTCGAAGGTGATAAGTTTGTCAGAATCAATAAATGAATTGGGGCGTTGTTCAAAAGGAAGATCGATATTTATACCTACCGATTTCCCGTTACCACGTTTAGCTCCCTTGTTTGCGGCCTCCATGATTCCCGGACCTCCTCCTGTTATAATTCCGTAGCCCCTCTGCACAAGCCGGTAGGCAATATCTTCGGCAAGACGGTAATACTTATCGTTATGATGTGTTCTGGCAGATCCAAATATAGAAACACACGGTCCGATACGGGCAAGCTTTTCAAAACCCTCAACCAGTTCAGATATTATCTTAAATACTCTCCATGAATCTGTTGTATGTATCTCACTCCAGGTTTTATCGTCGAAAGCATCTTTTATAAGATCGGAAAGTTCGTCCTTTTTACCCATTATCGATAGTTTTTAGAATGTCAAATATAACTAATTTCTTATGCCTTCAACTCCGGTTTAAGGAATAATCCCGTATAACTGCCGGTACACTCAACCAGTTCTTCAGGTGACCCGGAGAAAACAATATTACCTCCCTCCTTCCCACCCTCTTTCCCGAGGTCAATGATATGGTCGGCCATTTTAATAACATCAATATTATGTTCAATGACAATGACCGTATTACCTCTTTCGACAAGACGGTTCAGGACGTCAAGAAGTACCCTTACATCCTCAAAATGGAGTCCTGTGGTAGGCTCATCAAGGATATAAAGAGTTTTTCCTGTATCACGGCGTGCAAGCTCTGTTGCAAGTTTTACCCGCTGAGCCTCTCCGCCTGAAAGTGTTGTTGATTGCTGGCCAAGCCTGATATACCCAAGACCGACATCCTTCAATGTTTTTAGTTTATGATATACAGAGGGGATATTGGCATAGAATTCAACAGCCATATTTACTGTCATTTCAAGAACATCGCTGATAGTCTG
Organism: uncultured Rikenellaceae bacterium; assembly: GCA_964535035.1. Taxonomy (GTDB): domain Bacteria; phylum Bacteroidota; class Bacteroidia; order Bacteroidales; family VadinHA17; genus LD21. The sequence continues at coordinate 11,547 of CAZHRV010000042.1, read as the reverse complement.
TCCTTTATACTTTACTTCAAGGGTTTCCCGGTTATAACGTTTGCCATTACATTCGGTGCAATTGACATAAACATCGGGAAGGAAATTCATCTCGATTGTTTTTACACCAGCTCCCTGACAACCCTCACATCTTCCACTCCTGACATTAAACGAAAATCTTCCGGCATTGAATCCACGGATCTTTGCTTCAGCGGTCTGTTCAAAAAGCTTTCGTATATCGGTAAAAACACCTGTATATGTGGCAGGATTGGATCGGGGTGTTTTTCCAATAGGTGCCTGGCTCACCTCTATGACTTTATCAAGGTGTTCCAGTCCTGAAATATCTTTAAACGGCAAAGGCGTTTTACCTGAGTTATGGAAGCGTCTGGCAAGTGCCGGATGCAGTGTCTGGTTTATCAGGGAAGATTTACCGCTTCCCGAAACACCTGTAACACAAATAAATGTGCCAAGGGGCAGGATGATATCCACATTATTGAGGTTATGTCCCGAAGCGCCGGTCATCACCAGCGATTTACCGTTACCGGTCCTGCGGTTTTGCGGAATAATAAATCTCTTTTCGTTATTCAGAAACCCTGAAGTAAGAGTCCCGCCACTCATTATTTCATCAGGTCTCCCCTGCGCTACCACCAGGCCTCCGTGAAGTCCGGCACCGGGCCCCATGTCGACTATATGATCGGCCGACAGTATCATTTCCCTGTCATGCTCAACCACTATGACTGAATTGCCTGAATCCCTGAGTTGTTTCAGTGCATATATCAGGCGTCGGTTATCTCTCTGGTGAAGACCAATACTCGGTTCATCTAGAATATAAAGGACATTAACAAGCTGTGACCCGATTTGAGTAGCAAGTCTTATTCGCTGGCTTTCACCTCCTGAAAGAGTTACTGCTCCCCTGTTAAGAGACAGATAATCGAGCCCCACTTCAAGGAGAAAACCGAGCCTTGACCTTATTTCCTTGAGTATCTCTGCAGCAATCTTTCTCTGTCTTTCAGTCAGTTTCTCTTCAACATCAGCTAAAAACCGCGATAACTCCCTGATATCCATAGCTGACAGATCTCCGATACTCTTATCTGCTATCCTGAAAAAGAGGGCTTCCTTCTTAAGCCGGGTACCATTACACTCAGGACAAACATCATACTGAATATACTGATCTTTCAATCGTGTTCCGTTCTTCTTCCCGTTAACAGCCTCCAGGTTGCCAACAAAATTTACAACTCCCTCAAAGGTCAGAAAATAGTTAGATGTCATTCCCAGGGGTGTATTGGATAGTTTCAGTACCTCATCAGAACCATAGAGCACCTTGCTAAGCGCCTCCTCAGGTATATCCTTTATTGGAGTATCAAGAGTAAACCCGTTCTTTTCCGCAATTGCTTCTATCTGCCAGAATATCCATACATTTCTGTACTTCCCAAGAGGAACTATACCACCTTTCCTTATACTGAGGCTACTGTCGGGAATAAGTTTTTTCTCATCTATACTCGATATTTTCCCGAGCCCGTTGCAATGGGGACAAGCACCCTGGGGCGAATTGAAAGAGAAACTATGGGGAGCAGGCTCATTATAGGAAATACCCGTTACCGGACACATAAGATGACGGCTGAAATATCTTGGTTCATTGCTCTCACTGTCAAGAACCATCATCACCCCGTCACCCTGGTCAAGCGAAATCTGTACGGAATCCCGGAGTCTTTTGTCAGTTACCTCCCCAACCCTGAACCTGTCAATTACCAGTTCAATAAAATGAGTTTTATACCGATCCAGCTTCATCACCGGTTGAAGCTGCCTGATTTCATTGTTAATACGTACATTAAGATACCCTTTTCTCCTTAGTTGTTCGAAAAGTTCCTTGTAATGACCTTTACGCCCTTTAACAACCGGTGCCAGAAAATAGATCTTTTTATCAGCAAACCTTTCTTTTATAAGATCTACTATCTGTTCATCAGTGTATTTAACCATTTTTTCGCCTGAAGCCCATGAATATGCTTCAGCTGCCCTTGCATAGAGTAACCTCAGGAAATCGTATATTTCAGTTATTGTACCAACTGTTGAACGGGGATTCTTATTTGTTGATTTCTGTTCAATGGAAATTACAGGGCTTAAGCCTGTTATTTTGTCAACATCAGGACGTTCCATGTCGCCAAGAAACTGCCGTGCATAAATGGAAAGGGTTTCCATATAACGCCGCTGTCCCTCTGAATAAATTGTATCAAAGGCAAGAGATGATTTACCGCTTCCGCTGAGCCCGGTGATAACCACAAGCTTATCACGCGGAATGGTAACATCTATATTCTTCAGGTTATGGACCCTTGCTCCAAGAACTTGTATTTCTTTACTCATTATTACCCTCCACTGTAATAATATCAGCTTCAGGTTCCGGACTTTCAGTATTTCTCATGCCTTTAGCCGGGATCTTTATTATGTATTCTTTGCCTGGTTTTGGTGTAAGGTACGGTTTCCTGAGCCATGGATTCAGGAATTTCAGCAACTTGTAATTTGTTCCAAAGTGCTCTGCAAAACTTGAAAAATTTGTAACCGCTGTGTCAACTTTCACCTCTTTGTACTTCAGAACCGGGTAAAGTTCATCCTTGCCGATTGTAAAACCGTAATTCGCCGGATCAGAGATAACAAGCTTATATGCAACAACTCTGAAGATATACCTGGCTGTCTCCTCTGAAAGAAGAAGATTATAATAATTTTCCTGCTGCTGAATCCTGATCTGTTCATCAAGAGCAGTTCTTCCACAGTTATATGATGCCGCTGTCAGGGTCCAGCTACCAAATTTTTCGTACGATTTTTTGAAATAATCACAGGCAAACTGTGTTGATTTTTCGATATCATACCGCTCGTCAACCACAGTATTGATCTCCATACCCTGTTCAATACCTGTTGCTTTCATTATCTGCCAGAAACCGGTTGCTCCTGCAGGCGAGATCATATTGCTATATTCGCTTTCAGCTGCAACAAGATATTTAAAATCGTCAGGTATGTTATTTTTCCTGAGTATCTTTTCTATTACAGGAAGATACCTGTTTGCTCTTTTAATAATCAGTATGGTTGAAGAATGACGATATGCACTTGTCAATATTTCCCTGTCAAGACTTTCTCTGGTATCGAAATTCTCCAACGGTATTCTCTCTCCGGCAAAAGTAACATTATCAGGCAGCTTATAAGTTGTATTTGTATATGTTGTGTCGTATGATATTAATGATTCAACATCTGAACCTGCAGTACCTTTAAAACTCTCTCCGATTGATATAATTAATATCAGTACACCAGCCAGAATAAGTACTGCGAAGATTTGCTTCCTGTATAAATTCATCATAGCAGACATCGTAATTATAAATAAAATGCAAAGGTAATATTTTTATACCTTATAAGTAATTCCGGGATGCTCTAAATGATAAAAAGGATAGTCTGAAATGAAAATTCAGAATTTGTAAGAGATACCTGAGAAAACACCAAATGAATATGAATGGATTCCGCGATCGGTGATATTACTGAACGGATTAATGAAATACCTGAATGTTGGTTCGAGGTTTAGTGAAAGATTGTTTGAGATGTTATATTCCATTCCCATACCCAGGGAGCTGCTGAATGTAAGGATATTCAGCCCCTCCGTCTTTCCGACAGGCTTTTTACCGCTTTCTGATGAGGCATATACTGAATTATTCACCAACAGGTTAGAGGAGATTCCTCCTATAATGTTAAAATCGATAGTCTTATCAATAATTTTGTAGCGGAGTATCACTGGCAGTTCAAGGAAGCCGAAATTCTGCCTCAGTGAATTATCAATATAACTAAGTGCAGCCTTTTCGGGATCAAAGACGTCAATATTATAATCTGATTTTACCCTGTCACTGCCCATACGATCTGTAAGAAAAATGTCATTATTTTCGGTGTAAACAGTCCCATTGGCAGTGAGTACCTCAAAATTCGGGTTTCCTTTGGCATAGTAATAGTCTTTAAAGCCGCTGTATGCAGATATACCTGAGAGCTCCTTCCCGATTGAAGAATAATAGACACCTGACTGTATGCTGAGTCTCTTATTGATCTTGTACGAAAGTGCCAGTCCTCCTGAATATGATACAAGAACTTCTTCTGAAGCCATCAGACTTGAAACTGCCTCGTTTTCACCGGTGCCAAAACGTGATTGATATGTAGGAGACATCAATGCTGATATTGACCATCTGCGTGGCCCTTGCCTTACTGTGTTATCAGGAGCATCAAGGGCAGGTGACTCATCAAAATTCATATAATCGGCAGGTTGATAGTTTATTGCCTGCAAATCATATATCCCTCTATCTATGTCTGAATTACCTGTTAATTCGGTTCGTGCATTTACTGCTGAAAAATCCAGAAGAGTTGTATTTATATTTTCTGTTGTAAGGTGACTAACAGGCTGATCGATCTGGCGGGAGATATCTGTTACTGAGTTGTCATCCTCAACAGAAGCTTTTACAGGGACAAATGCAGAGGCAAGATTTGCTGCAGGGGCCGTCGATTCAGGATTAAGTACAATAACCTGATTCTCAATACCTGTAGCAATATCATTTGTTAACCTGTATGCAAGGATCCCCAGTGAGAGTACGACTACTAAAATAGCTGCAACTCTCATCAGGATGAAAGGTCTTTGTTTTTTCCTTATTACGGGACGGATATCATCCCATACTTCCTTCGGTGGAAGCACCTCATAGTCTTTCAGTCCGTTCCTGAAAACCAGATCAATATTTGCCCCTCTGTCATCCATTCGATATCTTCTTCCTGAGTCCTGCATATGACCCTACTCTTCTCTGCAATATAATCCTTGCCCTGGAGAGGTTTGATTTTGAAGTACCCTCGGAAATATTTACCATTTTGCCTATCTCCTTATGTGAATACCCTTCAATGGCAAAGAGATTAAATACCGTTCTGTATTTGGGTGGCAGTTCCCTGATAATTCCGAGAAGGTCACCTGCTTCAAGCCCTGAATAATCCTCATTATCGGGATCTGCATCAGGTTCCGGGATATCGTCAATATCGTCGACCCTGTAAAGGTTATGCCTGGAGCGGTATTTTTCCAGTGCGGTATTGACTATTATCTTTCGGATCCAGCCTTCAAATGAACCCTCATGTTTGTAATGAACAAGGTTTTCAAAGATCTTGATGAATCCCTCCTGCAAAATATCTCTCGCTTCTTCATCGTTGCCTGAATATTGTAGACATACGGCATACAATTTAGCCGCATATCTCCTGTACAGAAGCTCCTGATCCCTTCTGTAGCCTTTGAGACAACCATTAATTATATTTTTAATCTCTGACAAGGCTTCCTATACCTGTTAGAGTATAAAAATACAAAAAAAAATATCTCAAACCTGCAAATCAGGTATAAGATTGATGAAGAAACCTGAAAAAAGGTTGCTTTTTATTAGAAAAGGTACAAAATAATTCAATTATTAAGGTTTTTACCGGTTGCCGGTTATAAATGTATCACCTCACCGTAAGCCGCGGCAGCCGCCTCCATTATAGCCTCTGACATCGTAGGATGAGGATGAACTGCTCTCATTATCTCGTGAGCGGTGGTCTCAAGTTTCCTTGCCACAACAATCTCTGAGATCATTTCTGTAACATTCTCTCCTATCATGTGAGCTCCCAGCAATTCACCATAAGCAGCATCAAAAACAAGTTTGATAAAGCCATCCTTTGAACCTGCCGCACTGGCTCTTCCTGAAGCTGTAAACGGGAATTTCCCCACCTTAACCTCATAGCCGGCCTCTCTGGCTACTGCTTCGGTAAGACCACATGATGCTATTTCGGGACTTGTATATGTGCAGAATGGAATGTTATTGTAGTCGAGCGGTTCAACTTCTCTGCCGGCAATCTTTTCAACACATATGATCCCCTCTGCTGATGCAACATGTGCAAGGGCAGGACCATGGACAATGTCGCCAATGGCATAAACACCCTCTGCTGAAGTACGGTAAAACTCATCGACAACCACTTTCCCGTTTTCAGTTTTAATCCCTGCATTTTCAATGCCTATGCCTTCAAGGTTTGTTGTCACTCCAACAGCTGACATAACAATATCGGTCTCGATTGTCTCAATGCCTTTGGAAGTCTTTATAGTCACCACGCATTTCCTCTTTGATGTATCAACCGATTCAACTGATGAGCCGGTAATTATTTTCATTTTAAGCTTTTTAAATGATCTCTCAAGCTGTTTTGAGATCTCTTCATCCTCATTGGGTACCAGCCGCGGAAGAAACTCAACAAGTGTCACCTCTGTTCCAATAGCCTGGTAGAAATTTGCAAACTCGCTCCCTATTGCTCCGGAACCAACAATAAGCATTGAAGCCGGTTGTTCTGGCAGTGTCATTGCTTCTCTATATCCGATTATTTTCTTTCCGTCCTGTTTCAGGTTAGGCAGTTCTTTTGATCTTGCCCCCGTAGCAAGAATAATATTACTTGCAGTAAGCTTAGTTATCTTTCCTGTCTTATCCTTAACCTCTATGCTGTTGAATCCCGATAAGCGTCCGAATCCGCTGATATTTGTTATGTTGTTTTTTTTAAACAGGAACTGTATTCCTTTGCTCATTCCCTCGGCAACGCTGCGGCTCCGTGCAATTATTGCACCAAAATCGACTTTTACTTCTCCTTCAATATTAATACCATAATCCGATGCATGCTTCATGTATCCTAAAACCTGGGCGCTTTTCAGCAGTGCCTTGGTCGGGATGCATCCCCAGTTGAGGCATATGCCTCCCAGTTCCTCCTTCTCTACAACTGCAACCTTCATTTTCAGCTGCGATGCTCTGATGGCTGCAACATATCCTCCGGGACCGCTGCCAATTACAATAAGATCATAATCCATATTTTATTACTTTAAATGTTATTTCAAAAAAATCTGATCGTTCAATTTCACTGTATAACAAACTACAGTAAACCCTATGCACAGGTTATTTTCTTAACAAGCTTAGCCAAACCCCATATCACCACCAGTGTGAAGATTATGGTGGCTCCTGCCGGTATCCCCGCAAAATAGGATATCACATATCCGGCAGCTGTTCCTGCAAATCCTGCCACTATCGAATAGATGATTATCCTGGAATAAACCCTGGTGAAAATCATGGCTATATTTGGTGGAATGGTAAGTAGCGAGAGTACAAGAATAACACCGGCCATCCTTATGTTAAGAACAATCGTAAGTGCTATCAAGGCTGTAGTAATGTATTTAAAGGTATTGACATAAGGTGAATACGTCCGCGCAAATACCTCATCGTAAGATATATACAAAATAGTACGGTAAAATATACTAAAATAGGATATAAGTATAAGAGACATAATTCCCAGTGCAATAATATCAGCATTTGTCACTGTGAGAATGCTCCCGAAGAGATAGCTCATCAGGTTGGGAGAATAGCCTGGTGTAAGGTAAATGAAAATTATTCCGATCGCCATGCCGAATGCCCACAATATTCCTATTGCCGAATCCTCCCTGATCTTATGTCTGACCGATAAATATTCCACGCCGAGGGCAGAAATGATCCCGAAGATTGCAGCTCCCAAAACAGGATTGAAGCCGGCAAAATATCCTATACCGATACCTCCAAACGATGCATGTGTAATGCCGCCGCTCAGGAATACCATCCGCCTGGAAACAATATATGTTCCTGCGAGTCCTGCTGTTATACTTGCAAATAGGGCTCCCAGGAGGCCCTTCAAAATAAATTCATATTGAAAAATACTCCCTTCCAATCAGCTATGAGTTTTAAGTACCGTATGAGGAACATCTCCATGTGTGATAAGCTTAATCGGGCAGCCGTAAGCCGCCAGCTGTTCATTGGTTATTTCTGATGAAGGGTGATAGTGAAGCCCCCTGTTCACACATGCGAATGACCTGACATGTGCAGATATCATCCCTATATCGTGAGATACCATGAGAATGGCCATACGTTTGTTGAGATCCCTGAGTTTTTCATAAAATTCAATTTCAAAATTCGAATCAACAAAGTTCCCGGGTTCATCCAGCAGTAATAATTTTGGATTCCCTATAATCGCCCTGCCAAGGAAAACCTTCTGTAACTGTCCTCCCGACAATTCATTCAATGATGACTTTGCCATAGCTGTGAGCCCCAGTTCTTCTATCACCTGCGCTGCCCTTTTCCTGTCGGATGATGACATTCTTGAAATGATCTTCTTGCGTATCATCATTCCGGAAAGTATTACATCGGCAACAGATACAGGATAAGTAATATCCCCGGTCGATAATTGTGGGAGATAGCCTATTCCACTCTCGTTAATCAGACTGCGGTTTAAGCTTACTTTCCCGCTGTCAGGTTTTATTAATCCTAATATTACTCTAAGAAGTGTTGTCTTGCCACCTCCGTTAGGACCTATCACACCTATATAATCGTTCTCATTAACCCTGAAACTGACATTCTGCAGGGCAATGACGTTTTCGTAGGAAACCGATACGGAGTTCATTTCAATCAGATAGGGCATTTCCGTCGTTTTGTATGTTTTCTGTAAAGCTTTTATGTAGTTCAGTTATTATTTCGATAGTTGCTGCCAGCCAATCTTCCGAAAGGGGGTCAATCACTGTTATGCCGGCACCTATTTCATGGGCAATAGTATTTGCATTCCTGCTGTCATACTCTTTCTGGACAAATATAGTTTTAATATTCTCTGATCTGGCAACGTCAATAAGTTCCCTGAACCATGAGGGCGGGGGCTCCTTACCTTCAAACTCCACTGCTATTTCATTAAGACCATAATCTCTTGCAAGATATCCCAGATTCGGGTGGTAGATCATAAAAGACCTCCCCGCTGTTCCTGAAAACAGGGACTCTGCCAGACTATCTGCTTCTGAGATCTTAGAACACAGAATGCCGTAATTTGATTCATATCTTTTTCTTTCGTCCGGGTTTAAGGTGCAGAGCAGATCTTTCACAGATGAAGCTATGACCAAAGCACATTTCGGAGAGACCCAGTAATGAGGATCAACTCCTTGGGCATGATCACCTTCATGCCGGCGCCCTGAAGATATCGGATCTATATTGTCACCAAGTGACAGCTTTGTCATGTTTTTATTGGTTTCATAAAACCTGCTGAGCCAGGTTTTTTCAAATCCCAGGAACCCGTTGCTTATATAGGCCTTTGACCTGCGCAGGTTATTTATCTGCCCGGGGTATGGCTCATAAATGTGAGGATTGGCCCCGGAAGGAACAATAATGTTTACTTTAAAATCTTCACCGGCTATCTCCTCTATGAAGTATTTGAGAGGGGCTATGCTTACTGTTATTATGTCTGTATCTGATCCGGAAGGATCAGGATTACAGGAGATCAGCATAATAAAAACAGAAAAAGCAAAAATTCGTTTCATGTGTAAATAAATAATTTTCCGGTGCAGGATACAAATTTAACATATAACAGAACAAAAGGTTTATGTGTTGTAAATAAAATAATATGCGCTATTTTTGAGACTGATAATTGGAAATAGCTCTCATGTCCGGATGAAGAATAAAGGAGAGATACTTGCAGCCATCCTGCAGGAATTTAAAGATTGTTACCTTTTCCTACATAACACCAAAGAATTTGCTGTTGTTGAAAATATAATGGAAGAGGGCTTTATCTTTGAGAGCCAGCTTCCTCATTCCACTGATCGTGTCAATCCGAATGACCCTATTGAAGTTACCTATTTTCTTTTCCAGAGGAAAGACTATGGTATGTTTACCATCATCCTGGCCATATCTAAGAAGATATACCATATCTATTTGGATGTTTCGAATAAATATGACACCGGGATAGAGGAGATTATGACTACCTCAGACCCTTATTACGGAGATAATGATGAATTGATCTATACAATCTCACCAAAACATGTCCTTGGTTACTTTAACAACAGTACTACTGAGTTCTTCAAAAATGCCAACTGGGATCCCTCTTTCAACAATAACCAGTCAAGGCCTCCGGCAAAGAGACCGGCCAAACCTGAAAAACATAATTAAAATAATAATATCGATATGAAAATCTCTGCACAGAAATTAATGCTGACCACTATCGGCTTCCTTTTCTTATGGTATGCCGGTGCGCAGGCTCAGTACAACGATCACAGGACAATGATGCAAAAGGCCGATGCTCTCAAAAAGGAATATTCCGTCTTATGCTCAGTCAGTTCCCTTGCAAAAAGTACAGGTGATCATGATGTGATTGTTTTGACTATCGGCACGGGGGACTCAGATAACAAGCCGGGTATAGCTGTCCTCGGAGGTATAGAGGGAAGTCATATCCTGGGGAAAGAGCTCGCTCTTGGTTTTGCTGCCTCTCTGCTAAAGGAATCAGCATCACCCGAAATAAAAGCCCTGCTTGAAAAAATCACTTTCTATGTCTTTCCTGATGTCAGTCCCGATGCTACCGAACAATTCTTCTCAGCATTGAAGTATGAAAGAAACACAAACGCCAGGTCAACTGATGAAGACAGGGATTTTGTATCAGATGAGGATCCCTTTGAAGACCTTAATAATGATGGATTTATTACTCTCATACGTGTTTTTGATCCGGCCGGCTCATTCATGGAATGTGCTGAAGACAAGAGAGTTATGACGCTTGCCGACCTGTCAAAAGGCCAAACCGGGTCATATTTTGTCTATTCTGAGGGGACCGATAATGACAAGGACGGTGTATTTAATGAAGATGGACCGGGGGGTGTAAACTTCAACCGTAACCTTACATTTGACTATGAGGAATTCGGGACCAATGCAGGGCTGCACCCGGTATCCGAGCCGGAGACAAAAGCCATACTCGATTTCCTGTTCGACCATTTTAATATTTATGCCACTTTTGCTTTTAGTCCGCAGGATAACCTGGGACAGCAAGCTCAGCCGGAACGTCAACCCGGCTCACAGGATCAGGCTTCAGGAGAAGATCAACCCTCTGCCCCCGGACAGGGCACTCCTTCCTCAAGGGGTCAGAGAGGCGGAATGAGGCAGTCCAGAAAGATCACAAGCGTTCTTAAGTCAGATGAGATTATCGTAAGGCTTGTTTCTGAAAAATATCGTGAAATTACTGGTGTTAAAGGAGCCCCGCCCAAGAGATCAACTCCCGGAAATTTCATGGACTGGTCATATTATCACTATGGCCGTTATAGTTTCAGTACACCGGCTTGGTGGTTTCCTGTGGAAAAAGACAAACACAGGGAGGCTGCATTTCTCAAATATGCTGAAGACAATAACATGGAGGATGTATTTGTACCCTGGACCGAGATAAAACACCCTGACTTCCCGGGTAAAAAAACCGAGACAGGCGGAATCAAACCCTTTGTTATGACAAATCCTCCCGCTGACAAACTTGAAGAGCTGATAACCAAAAATTATGAATTTATCATTGATATTGCAGCTATGCATCCTGAGCTGGAGTTCCTTGATGAAAAGTTTGAAAATATAGGTGATGATCTCTTCCGTGTATCGGTGAAGGTGCATAACAAAGGAATATTTGCAACATGCACCGAAGCAGGTGAAAATAATATGTGGAACAGGATAATGCGGATAAGCGTTGATATAAATAAGAGTCAGA
>CAZHRV010000041.1:0-15958 GCA_964535035.1 uncultured Rikenellaceae bacterium | reverse complement strand
CTTGATGAGGGCTTTATTTTTTGGAAGGCCTTTAAATGCCCTAAGGAGAAGCTTGCCGCCCTCTTCCGTTTTTTCTTCGGTAATCAATCGTTTTGCATCTGCAAGCACCTGTGTAACAAGCTTTTTTTGAGCAGATACCAGCTTGTCAACCTTTGGCTTAAGCTCATCGAACTGCTGTGTATCACTTTTAGCTGTTGGTCCTGAGATTATAAGGGGGGTACGTGCATCATCAACCAGCACAGAGTCAACCTCGTCAACAATGGCATAATGGTGTTTGCGTTGTACAAGGTCTTCAGGATTTATAGCCATGTTATCCCTCAGGTAATCAAATCCAAACTCATTGTTGGTACCGAAGGTGATATCAGCATTGTAAGCTTTCCTCCTGTCGGCGGAATTGGGCTGGTGTTTATCAATACAGTCAACTGTCAGACCATGAAATTCATACATAGGCCCCATCCATTCCGAGTCACGTTTTGAAAGATAATCGTTAACCGTCACTATGTGGACACCCCTGCCAACCAGTGCATTTAAAAAGACTGGTAATGTTGCAACAACTGTCTTTCCCTCACCTGTAGCCATCTCGGCTATTTTACCTTTATGCAGGGCAACCCCGCCGATAAGCTGAACATCATAGTGTACCATATCCCACACTATCTCATTTCCGCCTGCAAACCATGTGTTATTCCAGTAGGCTTTATCACCTTTCACAATTACGCTCTCCCGGGTAGCAGCAAGATCCCTGTCATATTGTCTGGCTGTCACTTCAAGAGTGCTGTTTTCCTTGAATCGTCTGCTAGTCTCTTTCATTATAGCAAATGCTACCGGAACAGACTGATCAAGTATCTCTTCCAGCTTATCATCTGTATGTTTTTCTATCTTATCAATCTGGGCATATATCTCTTCTTTATTATAAACATCCTCTTCTGTCTCGGCTTTCTCTTTAAGAGATCTTATTTCTCTTTCGTCTTCCTCAATATATTCAAGTATTACCTTTTTCAGTTCCACGGTTTTATCTCTCAACTGATCATTCGAGAGATCCCTTAGTTTTTCAAATTCCAGATGGACATTTTCGACATGAGGATTAATCTCCTTAATGTCCTTCTCATACTTGTTCCCCAGAAACAGTCCCAGGATTTTTGTAATAATACTCATTTTTATCTGCCTTACAGAATTTTAAAATTCACGCAAAATTAATCTATTTTTCCGATATTGAAATGTAATTACCGGTACAATACATCAGGATTGCATGAGCTGGAAAATTACATGCAAATTTCCTGCCATCTGTCGCGAAAGTGTATTTTGGCCGTAATGGCCACTGATTACTTATTTTATCAGAACATATTTTATAGTTCTCCTGCTGTTGTTCCTGTGCAGTACAATAAAATATATTCCCTGTGGCTGATCAGTAATATCTATTGTCAGTATCTCGCTGCCTTCAGTAAGCCCTGTCATTATAACAGCTCCTGTTGAATTATAGACATCATACCTGTATGGTATTCCCGGGCTTTCCGGATTTTTTATCATTACCAAACCTTTGCCCGGATTGGGATATGCAACAGCAGTTTCAAAACCTGTATTTTTGATCTGGTCTATAACAGGACCTATATGGAAATCCTCAATAGCCCAGCCCCATCCATTGGCATAGGGGTCGGAGAAAAGCCTGAATCTGACCAGTATGGTGTCACCCGGGGAGATGTATGAAGAGGTTTTGGGGAACATAGTGCGGCGAATCATCATTGATTCCTTGCCCAAATATGTTGAGTTCATACCATCAATGGAGCTGTTATATGCTGACTCCCATGCTTCTATGTACCTGGAGTCATAACCATCAAATAATGGGTACCATGTTTTTCCATAATCTCCGGAAGTTTCCACGACAACATAATCGTAAAAATCCTCTGATAAGAATTCAGAACCCTCTTCGCCCGGCTCAACTAGAACTAATTCCATAAAGCTGATTATCATGCCATTAGCATCAAATTTAACAGGATGCCTGAGCATAGCTGTAAAATTAAGTTCTCCCCCGGATTCTTCAGAACTTTCATAGGGATGTTCCGTATGTAATCCGTAATCGGTAAAATTGTCTGGCTGGGCAATTCCGAATCCCACATTGAAGAAATCATCGGTTGCGTCAGAAAAGTCAGTAGAATAACTATTAACGACAGTACTAATTTCTTCAATCCTGACTGAATAGAAACCCTCTCCGGGAATCATTGTCATATTAGCATCAAGGGCTTTGTCATAAGCTGTGATCCGGTAACAGAGTGAATCGCCTCCCTGAAGGGAAAGGGAGGAAGCATCAATTGTACAATTGAATTCAGATTCATCTGAAGCTTCAAGACCAACAAATATACCGGGTCCGTCATTTACCTTATATTCTACATAAACAGTGTCTATTCCCAAATTATCAGAAGCTTCAGCCTCAAATCTGATAGTATCAATCTTTTCAAAATAGTACTCTTCCGGTGTATGAGTTATCACCGGTTTTACAGTATCCAATCCTATATGAATGTTGTACCGGTACTTGTCAATATACGATGGAGAACGATACATCCTCAAAAAATGATCTTCCACAAACATATAGTATTCAAGTTTTGTTTCGTAGAAAGGTATCAGGATTGTTGAACTGAAATTATCGTCTGAAAGAGGTGATGTCATATATACAGTATCGCACGTATTGAACTCATCAAATGACCATACCAGCCCAACTTTATTCCGGTTATAGGTTGTATCAGATACAATTGAAACTGATATGTCTATATCCGACAGATGCTCTTCAGTGTCTGGAGGATTCTCATGTACCATCCTTGTATTGATCCAGCCCAGATCACCCAGCATTGACATTGTCAGTTGTCCCGGATCATGAATGGCTTCCCCCATATCAATAAAGGGCGTCATCAGAGCATTAATATTAGCTGTAGAATCCTCATCAAGATGAGAAATACTTGATCCGGCATCATAGGTTGATGGAGCATATAGCCTTACTCTTTCCTCCGAATTATAACTCCTCAGCACAGGACCATTAAAATAAACCGCTTCGCTTGTTATTTGTTCTTTGAGCTCGGCTGAGGGATTTGGAAATAACAGGGTGTCAATCAGCTTATTACCGTCGAAGTTTTCAACAAAATTATCATAAATCACAGGTCGTGAATCTGTTCCCCAGCTACCTGTGGAAGCATCAGCATACAAACTATCAAAAAAGCCCAGTCCATGAATAAATTCATGTATTATAACCGTAAGAAGGTCATATTGTGTTCTTGGAGTATTTCCATCAGTACCGACATACCAGTTAACATCAGTATTAATTTTTATGTAGATATCACCTGACATCTCATGATTAAGCTCCTCACCGTAAATCTTTTCAGCCAGTGCCACAGGGTAATAAGCATCGGGATAAAGTGCGTCTATTTCCCGTCCGTCGGCAAATCCGCCAGTGCCTGAATTTGCCAGAACGCCTGATGTCATACTACCTGCTGAAACTATGGCAGTTATTTTTGTATCAGGAGGCAAAATGGATTCAAGTATGGAGTCAGCATAATTGACCACTGTTTTTCCCCATGCCGGAACATCTGTATAATAGATTGTTATCGAACTTCCGGTACCCTTCAGAGCATCCCTCTGACAGAAGCTCTTTGGTGGAGGAATATATATTCTTTTTACTTTATTGCCGGCATAACATACACCAGTAATCCTTGAATTTTTCAACAGATTCTGGGAGTGCAAGTGAACAGCTGGTATCAGGATAATAAGTACGGTAAATAAGATCAGTTTCTTCATGATCAGGCATCCAGTTCAATATCCAGCAATTCTTCAATTTTAGTGATCATATCATTCACGCTGAAGGGCTTTGAATAAACAGCATCAGCTCCCAGTGCTTTTGCCAGATTCAGGTAACTGCCAGGCCCTGCTTTGCCTCCGCCTGAGATTGCTATTATTTTAATAGATGGCTTCAGTTCACGCATTCTCATTATCACTTTCAATCCATCCTCTTCAGGCATTATCAGGTCAGTAATAATAACGTCGGTTACTGAAGGTTTGAAATGTGCTATAGCTTCCTTACCATTTTCAGCTTCCAGGACAGTAAATCTCCGCCTGTTAAGTGAGACTTTTAGCATTGTTCTCAAGTCACTATCATCTTCAACTATCAGAATGCCAGACATATATAATTTGAGATTTATTGTATCAGCATTAAATATTAACTAATAGACAACTTAATGGCGTTAATTATTTCCCTTAGTGAGACCGGTTTGATAAGATGCTGGGAAATAATCCCCGAATTTAGCTGTTTCTCCTCTAATAAATCCTGATCGGAATCAGTAATCCAGATACATGGAATTTTTATCTCATAATCAAGGAACAGGCTTATCATATCATCTTTTTTTATATGCTCGGCATCGCTCATATAAATTATAAGATCAGGTCTCGTTTTCTTATCCGGCACTGTTCTGATCAGGTGTTCAGGATCAGATAAAAGGGTTAATTTATATCCTGCACTTTCCAATGCCAGGGATAAAATCCGTGATTCGTGTTTATTTCCTGTAATAAATAATATCTTCCTGCTTTTCCTTGCTGCGGATGAAAGTGGTGCATAATCCCTTGAAACAGGTATATAAACATTAAAGACCGAGCCCTCATTGACTTTACTTGAAACAATTATCTCCCCTCCCATTTCCGAAATAATTCCGTGTACCACCGATAAACCCAATCCCGATCCTTTTCCCACTTCGCGGGTTGTAAAGAACGGTTCAAAAATCCTTTGCAACGATGATGGATCCATACCTTTACCTGTATCTCTTATAGTAACAATAACATACTCATCGGCAACAATATCAGTGCTCAGTTCATTTTGTATATCTTTATATTTAGCAAGGGTAAGATTGACATATAGTATCCCCTCCCGTTCTTCCATCGCCTGAATTGAGTTTGTCATAAGATTAAGAAAGACCCTGAACAACTGGGTGGGATCAGCAAAAACGGGATACTTTCCTGACTGGATACTGTTTTTAATCTTTATTCCGGATGGAGCAGCAGATCTGATAAAACCTATTGTTTCCTTCAGAATATCATAAACATTGATAGTAACCTTTTCCTGTTCCATCTGCCTGCTGAAGGCAAGTATCTGGTTGGTCAGGGATCTGGCCTTAGAGACAGACATCATGATCTTTCTTACATTTCCAGCTGAAGCAGAAGATTCAGGGAGATCATTCTGAAGCAGTTCTGAATAACCCGATATTGTTGCTAGTATATTATTAAAATCGTGGGCAATACCTCCGGCAAGGGCACCGATAGTTTCAAGCTTCTGGGCATGGAGCAGACGGTTCTCGAGCATAAGCTCACGTGAAGAATCCTCAAATGAAAAGTCAATAAAATAAGGGCTATTCATTTCGCTGACAGTCATGAAGGCACTGATCCGGCACACTATCTCACCTCCCCTGAATGTTTTCAGAGGTACTCTGCCGAATGACTTTGGCTTGCCGTCCATCAATTGTTCCAGGTGCAGATCAAAAAGTCCCTCTTCAGCATAGCAGCTGCGAAGGTTAAGGTCTGTGAGAGAATGTTCATCATCACAATCCATTATCATAATGAATGCCCTGTTGGCATGCATTATTGTTCCATTCGGACCGCACCGCAGGAATCCTATCGGAAGGTTTGTTTCAAATCTCCTGAATTCCTCTTCCTTTGTTGAGG
Organism: uncultured Rikenellaceae bacterium; assembly: GCA_964535035.1. Lineage (GTDB taxonomy): Bacteria > Bacteroidota > Bacteroidia > Bacteroidales > VadinHA17 > LD21. Next base: position 10,270 of record CAZHRV010000041.1, on the reverse strand, counting down.
CTATCTTTTCAGTCAGTTTCAGATCAGTTATATCGAATGTCTCGGCCAGAAGATGAGTTATTTTCCCTGATTCAACCGGAATGGGACGGAATGTGACCTCGAAATATCTTTTCCCTGACTGGGGAGTAGTAAAGGAGGCTTCATATTTTATTGTGTTTCCTGCAAAGCATTTGTCAATATTCTGTTTTATACTGTTTTGGAAAGTATCGTACCCCCATACATCTCCAAGCGATTTACCAACAATGGATTGTTCCATTCCCTTTTGTGCATCACAAAATGCAGTATTGACCTTCTCATAAACATATTCCCTGTTGATGATGCTTATCATCGACCGTGAATTATTCAGTATGTGGTCAGAAAAATGTTTTTCCTTTGCTAAAAACTTAAGGTATCCATTTTGGCCTGATATGTCGGTGTATTGTTTCAATTCATTCAGATTTATATAAACCTGATCATTATGCACAGGTAAGTTCAATTTATATCAAGGTTAAAAGCTTTCCTGAACTCATTCAGGACAGGATATTTTCCCTGAAGGTAATTATATTTCTGTTCATCGGTATAGGGCAATTCATTTGCTTCGGTAAGATCTATAGATGTTTCAATGTCTAAATCTGCGACCAAAAATCTGGATTCGAGGAAACCTGTAAGCTTAGGCTTATAATTCTGAACAAACAGGTCTCTCTGGGCAGCATTACTCAAATGAATTCTGATGGTATGTTCGTCCTCCATCTCCGGCTGTATTGATTTAAACATGCTTACTATTCTTGTTCCTTCGCCCTCCAGATTGCCGACAAACTCCTTCCAGGCTGTGAAAAATGCACTGCTTGTAAATTCAATCCTTTGCCCAGTTATGTTTTTGTCACCATTATCATCTGTTGTTTCAGCAGCCTTTTCTTTTTGTTTCTCATCCTCCGAAATAACCTCTTTTATTGAAAATGTCCGGGGTGGCTTTTCAATTACCGGAAAATGTTTACCCGGTGATTGTTCCTTTGCTGTCGGGAATCTCTTTTCCTGCTCTTCAGCCTGTCTGATAATCTCAGATTTTGGCGGAGGAGTTATCTCCTTTCCGGCTTTAGTCAGGGGGTTTTCCTCATACTTTTTTTTTTCGTCCTCGGCATCAGGCTCTTTGGTGAGCCTGCATAATTTTATAAGGGCAAGTTCTGTATGAAGTCTGTTATTCTTGCTGCTTTTATAGGAAATATCGCATGCACTTCCTATTTCCAGGGCGCAGTAAAGAAAATTAACAGAACATTCACCCGCCTGCTGCAGGTATCTTTTCTTTACTGAAGGAGTTGCTTCCAGAAGACCTATGGTAACTTCGTCTTTACTTACAAGAAGATCGCGGAGGTGACTGTTTAGACCTGAAATGAAATTATGTCCGTCAAATCCTTTTTCGAGAATCTCATTAAATGTCATCAATACTGCTGACACATCACCTTTCAGGGCGCCTGCAACACTTTTAAAATAATACTCATAATCAAGGATGTTAAGATTTTCAATTACATGCCTGTACACTACCTTTTTTCCGCACAGGCTGATGATCTGATCAAATATTGACAATGCATCCCTGAGGGCGCCGTCAGCTTTCTGTGCAATGATATGAAGCGCCTCTTCCTCTATAGTAACAGATTCATTATCTGCAACATACTGAAGCCTTTTTACAATATCCCCGATTTTTATTCTTTTGAAATCAAATATCTGACACCTGGACAATATTGTAGGTATGATCTTATGCTTTTCGGTAGTTGCCAGAATGAAAATTGCATGAGAAGGCGGTTCTTCAAGGGTTTTCAGAAAAGCATTGAAAGCGGAAGAGGAAAGCATATGAACCTCATCTATAATATATATGCTGTATCTGCCTATTTGCGGGGGTATCCTTACCTGGTCATTCAGGCTCCTGATATCTTCCACTTTGTTATTCGATGCTGCATCAAGTTCATGTATGTTGAACGATCTCAGAGTATTGAAAGACAGACATGATTCGCATTTATCGCAAGCCTCTCCATTATCCTTCAGATTGCTGCAGTTGATCGTCTTGGCCAGTATCCTGGCACAGGTCGTCTTTCCCACCCCCCTTGGTCCGCAGAAAAGATATGCCTGGGTAAGATGTTTATTCTGTATTGCATTTTTCAGTGTATTTGTTATTGTGTCTTGCCCCACAACCATATCGAATGTAGCAGGACGGTATTTTCGGGCTGAAACGATAAAATTTTCCATAAATTATTGACTCTCCGACTCCAAAGATATTTATAATACAAATATAGTTAAAAAGCTAACCTGGGATAATGAGTGTTGAAAATTAAAGATTAATGACTTTAATGGGAAAGAAAATCACCGGATTAAGCAGATGACGGTACGAATTCAAATTTCCATTTATTATTTTTTATTTAAATGAAAATAATTGTACTTTTGCGAGCCAAAATCATTTTAACAACAAACAAATAATTACTATGTTAAATCAGTACGAAACCGTTTTCATTGCAACTCCCGTTTTATCTGAACAACAGATGAAGGAAGCGGTACAAAAATTCAAGAAGGTCATCACCGACAACGATGGTGAGATCGTTCATGAAGAAAACTGGGGCCTGAAAAAGCTGGCCTATCCTATTCAGAAAAAATCAACAGGCTTTTATTATCTTATCGAATTCAAAGGGCCTGGAAGCCTTGTTGAAAATCTTGAGGTCCAGTATCGCCGTGATGAGAGGATCATCAGGTTCCTGACCTTCAGGATGGAAAAATTTGCTGTGGAATATGCCGAAAAGAAGAGAAGACTAAAGGAATCAGAACAAATCAAGGAGGAATAAGATATGGCACAGAACGAATCAGAAATAAGGTATTTGACTCCACCTGCCGTAGAGGTCAAGAAAAAGAAATACTGTCGTTTTAAGAAAAACAGGATCAAGTATATCGATTATAAGGATCCTGAATTCCTTAAGAAGTTTCTCAATGATCAGGGTAAGATACTGCCTCGCAGGATAACCGGAACTTCACTTAAATATCAGAGGAAAGTGGCTAAAGCTATTAAAAGAGCACGCCATATAGCTCTTCTTCCTTATGTGACTGACCTTTTAAAATAAGGAGGAGAGACGATGGAAATAATATTACTTCAGGATTTTAATAAATTAGGACAGAAAGACGATCTGGTAAATGTAAAGGCAGGCTATGCCAGGAATTATCTTATACCCGGAGGTTTTGCTGTAGCAGCCACTTCTTCTGCAAAGAAAATGCATGCTGAAAACCAGAAACAGAGAGCACACAAAGAAGAAAAGATCAAGGCCGCTGCACAGGATATAGCAGAAAAAATGGCTGATCTGAAAATCATTATCGGTGCAAAAACGAGCTCTTCAGGCAAGATATTCGGATCGGTAAATACCATCCAGATTGCAGAAGCTCTCAAGGAAAAAGGGTTTGAGACAGATCGTAAGAATATTACACTCCCGGATGATCAGATAAAGGAAATTGGAAACTATAAAGCTACAATCAGGCTGCACAGGGAAGTAAATGTAGAGATTGATTTTGAGATTAAGGCAGAATAGTTTGCTACAGCTATAATAATGAGGGATATGTACTTGCCGGGGAGATGCTCCGTTTTAACGGGGCGGAGGGAGTCATTTAACTGCCACAGTCTCTATCTCGATCAATGCTCCCAGCGGCAGCTCCTTTACCGCAAAGGCCGCTCTTGCAGGGTGATTCTCAAAATAATATTGTGAATATGCCTCGTTCATGGCTTTGAAATCGGCTATATCTTTTAAGTAACAAGTCGATTTGACAACCTCTACGAAACTATAACCGGCAGCTTTAAGTATTGCTTCGATATTCCTGAGGACCTGTCTTGTCTGAGCAGTAATGTCACCATCCGCCATTTTACCTGTAGCAGGATCGATAGCTATCTGCCCTGAAACATACAGTGTACCGTTAATTTCCACAGCCTGACTATAAGGTCCTTGAGCTGCAGGAGCATTTGGTGTTCTGATTATTCTTTTCATATTTTAATAATTATCGTGATAATCATGTCTTCTTTCATATTTCAGATCAGAAAGGACAGCGGCTTTGACTCTTATTGTGAATGTCCACATCTTCATATTTCCGTTTGGAACCCAGCTGAACCCCATTTCCCAACAGTGAAGGTCTCGGTTAATCTGGATCTGTGTCATCGTAATCTCCTTCTTCTTGAAATCATAACCCGATCTATAGGTAATGGCCGTTTTCTTTGTAAGCTTCACATTTCCATTAACGGATAGAGTCTGCGATAGTCCTGAAACAAGAGCTGGCTTGGAATAATTTAAGCTATACCGGACATTCATTGTCCAGGGAACATCGAATTCGGAGTATCCGTATTCATCAAACACTGCTCCGGCAACCGAAGTGGTACGGGTACTACCGACTGTTCCGGGCCTCTGCGTATCCTGAGTATTCGGTTGGGAAGGTGCAGATGATGTTGTTTTCTTCATACTACCCTTCAGAAGATCACTGAGGCTGAAGTCGAGACTTACTGAAAAACCTGTCAGACGAAGGAGTTTATGACTCTGAGCGAAATAAAAATCTGCAACTGATCTCCCAAGACTGTCCAATCCGTACATTGAAAAACTACTGCTTGCCGAGATACCTATTTCTTCGAAAAGTGTCGTTCTCAGATTCATTGAGACAGGAGACCATCGCATTGAATCCGCAAAAATATTGTACGAGGTGGAAATGCCGAAATTATCAATCAACTTAACATTTTTAGACTTGTCGGTTGTATCCCCGACCGGGAATACCTTGGCTTCCAGGATATTTGTAAGGTTGAATGAGACACTGCCGCTTTTCTTTGATAATGAAGGTGTTCCATAAAGATTCCCTTCGAAAATTGAATATTGGCTTGTATTACCGGCCGTATCCTTCTGTACTTGGTAGTACATTTTCGAACTTAATCCATCGAAGTAGGGAATAAAACTGAAGCTTACCGAGGGTTTGATCACATGTCTGATAGCATCTATCCTTGAATCAGGATTAATGAAATCAAATATACCGAATATCTGCAGGCTATACCCTGCGCTTATTGAAGGATTTATTGAATGACCGTAGAAAAGACCCTCCAGGGTATCTTTAACAACCTGTCTGGTATCGGAGTCCCACCTTCTTTCATACTTGCGTGTATACATTACACCTTTATATGAGACCTGCGGTGATATTGAAAAGTTATTGAAAGGACGTATCTGCAGACTCACAGGTGCCTCATGTTTGAAACCATTCCTCATATCATCCAATACTTTGTTGGTAAACAGAATACTGTCCTTTGTATTAATCTGATTATCAATTGATGCCGAGTATTGAAACGAAAGTTCCTGCCACCATTTATTTGTAACGCTGCGTTTCCCTTTCAATGGGTATATCCTTGAGGCGCTGAAATTCAGTTTAGGGAGATTAAGGCTGACCACGTGTGTCTTCACATTCTGGGTGTGATTCATACTTGCTGTCATATTAAAAGGCGTTCCCGCCCAGGACCTGGAATAACTTATACTCGACTGTCTTGTTGTGGTAATATGTTGATTCAGGTCATAACTGTTTTCCCTGTCAAAACCGGGAGAAGTCATGTTGACACTTGCATTAAATCTGGATCCCGGCCTTGCTTTGGCACTCTGACTATACCTCCACGCCAGACTGTAATTGGATTGTTTATTATAATCTGCAAGTCCCTTGTGGCCGCTTACATTGTTGGCATAACTGAATGAGAAATTTCCACTATACTTATAAAGCTTATTATAGCTTGTCTGTGCTTTCAGAAGCCATGAGCCGTTGGTAAAAATATTCCCATTCAGGGTTAGGTCAAAATAATCGTTTATTGCAAAGTAATAACCTCCTTCTGTGAGAGCATAACCCCTGTTTGCCTCATAATGAAACTTTGGAATGAGAATACCGGATGCAGCAGTCTTGGTCTGGATGGGAAAATAACCAAAAGGAAGGTATATTGGCAATGGTATTCCTTCCAGGACAAGGTTTCCCGGGCCGGAGATTATTTTTTCCCCGGGATATACCTTTGCTTTTTTCAGTGCTATGTAGAAATGAGGAGTATCAGCATCACATGTCGAATATGTACTATTGTAAATATTTGAAGTTCCGTCCTCAAGCAGCTTTGTGATCTCACTGTGTAAAAAACCCTCCTGCTGCTGTGTGATTATATTCTTCACAATAGCTTTCTTTGTCTTGAAATTATAACGTAATGTATCTGCTTCAAATTCCTCGGAACCTGATTTGAAATAGGGTTTACCCGTTATCTGTCCCGAAGTATCCCTGATTCCGACAGCAAATATCTCATTGTTATCCATATTGAAAATAATCGAATCAGCCTCAATCAGGATATCTCCATAATTCACTTCAGCTTTACTTACCAGCGTGACTTTCCTGTTGATAAGATCATTTATTTTTGATCCTGAAGCTTTATAGGTAACTTGCTGATCAATTGCATCAGGAGCTATTCTTTTAAGACTGATGATAGTATCTCTCGAAGTAATATCACTTCCTGCCGGAGTTATTTCAGGGATAATCATGTCTTCCTGACAGAATAATGAAGAAAAACGAACCAACACGAGGAGCACTACAAGGAACCGTTTTTCTTTCAAAAAATACAACTTAAATACTATTTTTGTACAGTTTTTGTTTGATTCTTGGATGACAGCGGTAAAACTATTAAAAAAAACGTGAACCAAACATGGGTATATTGATTAAAAACGGAAAACACAATATCATTAATATATGTACTGCTGTAATATTGCTCGTTTTTCCCATTATCACCGGCAATCTCCGTGCAGAAAGGCCTGATCCAGAGTCAGAAAAGAAATGGATTATCGTTATTGATCCCGGCCATGGAGGAAGGGATTCCGGAGCCCGGGGAGCAATCAGCCAGGAGAAGGAAATAAACCTTGCAATAGCTTTAAAGACAGGCCGGTATCTCGAGGAGAACCTGAAAAATATAAAAGTTGTCTACACCAGGAAGGATGACTCAACAGTCGACCTGATAGAAAGACCAAAAATAGCAAACAAGAATAAGGCAGACCTTTTCATTTCCATTCATGCCAACTGGGCAAAGTCAAAGAGTGTGGCAGGAGCAGAAACATTTGTCATGGGTCATACCAAAGACCAGGCAAACCTTGAAGTGGCAATGAAGGAAAATGAGGTGATACTGCTTGAAGAGGACTACACAACAAAATATGCGGGATTTGACCCCAAGTCTCCTGAATCATATATAATGTTCACCCTGATGCAGAATCTCTTTCTGGAACAGAGTACGGAGCTGGCTGCAAAGATACAGAACCAGTTCAATGTAAGGGTAAACAGGAAGGACCGCGGTGTTAAACAGGCTGGATTCTGGGTGTTATTTAATACCACCATGCCGAGTGTTCTGATCGAAACCGGTTTTATAACAAACCCGGAGGAGGAAAAATACCTTAACTCACAACAGGGACAGGATTACCTGGCCTCTGCAATCTTCAGAGCCTGCAGGGATTATATAAATGAGATAGATATCATGAGCAATATTTCAGCTGTCAGGAATCCGGAATTACCGGAAAGAGGTTCTGATGGCAGGCTGGTTGTCACCGATCAACTTATTTTTATGGTGCAGGTTGCCACCACCGGATCAAGAACTGAAATTAAACCTGAAAACTTCAAAGGGCTAACTGATATAGTTGAAATAAATACTCAGAACAGGTTTAAATATGCCACAGGGATATTTGCCGAATACCAGGAAGCAGTACAACACAGGAAAAAAATCGAAACTATTTATCCGGATGCATTTGTCATTGCTGTAAAAGACAACAAAATACTACCTTTACAGCAGGCACTGGAGCTAAAAAGAAAAGAATAATGATTAAAATCTCTCATGAAATCAAGGTTGGCGTAGTTGCATTGTTGACTATTGTCGTTTTCATCTGGTTATATAATTTTCTAAAAGGGAAAGATTTCTTCAAGAGTACAGCATATTATTATTGTATTTATGATGAAATTGGCGGACTGGCTGAATCAAGTCCTGTTGAAATAAACGGTTACAAGGTAGGTGTTGTACAATCAATAGACTTCCTGAATGAGACCAGCGGAAAGCTTCTTGTGGCATTTTCTGTGAGCAGAGATTTCAAGCTTCCCAAAAATACTATTGCCGAGATAGTTCCAGTGTCAATAATAGCAGGAATGAAGGTACAGTTTATTTTTGGCGATGGACCCGGAACATATTCCGAGGGCGATACAATCCCCGGCCAACTTACAGAATCATTGCTTACAACCATTGAAATTGAGCTTTTCCCTTTAAAGAAGCGTATCGAGGAGCTGCTTGATGTTCTTGATTCTGTAATAGTATCCATCGATGAAATATTAACTCCTGAATTCAGGCAGAACTTTGACAACTCAGTAGAAAACCTTGGAAACATTACAGGAAGTATCGATAATATTCTGGGCTCCAAAGAAAAGGAACTTAAAACAACACTAGACAATATCGCCAGGTTCTCACAGATGCTCGCCTATAATTCCGGAAAAATGGGAAGTACAATTGAAAACCTAAAGTCGGTTACCGACACGCTTGTATCAGCCGATATTTATTCTTCGGTGGCAAACCTGAAAACAAGTCTTGAAAACACCTCCCTCCTTCTGGAAAATCTGAATGAGGGAAAAGGCAGTGCCGGACAGTTTCTTGTAAATGATACACTTTATATGAATCTGTCATCGAGTCTTGAGAATCTGAATCTGCTTTTAGAGGATCTGAAGGCGAATCCAAAGCGGTATGTTCACTTTTCTCTCTTCGGGAAAAAATAATTCTCTTTTCAGTTTTATTTTTATAAAATTCAGTGTATCTTGATCTTGAAAAAGATATTATAAATTGACGTCAAAATTGTCCCGGTATTATGCCTGTTTTGTTGATTTTTGAGTAACCATCCATAACGAATTGTTATACACTGCTAAACTGAATCAATTATTTATAACACACTAATAATCAGAATATTGTAGAATCATAAAATATTATTTTTTATAAGTTGTTGAGGTAGAAAAACATATACTTTTTTTGAAAAAATCAAGTAAAAAAAATTTTTTTTTTAAGTTTTTTTTTTACAAATATTGCTATCTGAATCAGCTTGTATAGAATCCGGAATTTTAATATGCACCCTAAATGAACAAAACACATCATGACGTATGGAATAACTGTCTGAAGATAATAAGGGACATCATTCCGTCTGTCAGTTTTAAAACATGGTTTGAACCAATCATACCGTTAAAACTGGAAAACGATGTACTTACTATTCAGGTACCAAGTCCCTTCTTTTATGAGTATCTTGAAGAGCAATATATTGATATTCTCAGGAAGACTCTCAGGAGGGAGATTGGCACCGATGCTAAGCTCGAGTATAACGTCGTGATGGAGAATGCCATTTATTCTGATGGCAAGCCATATACTGTCAGATACCCGTCAAGAAATAAGACAGACCTTCACAATAAGCCGGTTCAGGTCCCGTTTGATGTAACTCAGCCGTCAATCAAGAATCCATTTGTGATCCCCGGTATCAAGAAGGTCCATTTTGATCCCAAGCTTAATCCTGAATACAATTTCAACAATTATATTGAAGGCGAATGTAACAGGCTGGCAAGATCTGCAGGCATTGCAGTTGGTAATAATCCTGGTGGCACAGCCTTTAATCCTCTTATGATATATGGTGATTCAGGTTTGGGCAAAACACATTTGGCCCAGGCAATAGGGATTCTGGTAAAGGAAAAGCATCCTGATAAAATTGTCCTCTATGTCAATGCAAATAAGTTTCAGACTCAGTTTGTCGAATCCGTAAGAAACAATAACAAGAATGATTTCCTCCATTTTTACCAGATGATAGATGTTCTCATTCTTGACGACGTACACGAATTTGCAGGAAAAGAAAAGACTCAGGATACCTTCTTTCATATCTTTAATCATCTGCACCAGTCGGGCAAGCAGCTTATCCTGACCTGTGACAAACCACCTGTTGACCTCCAGGGCATGGAACAAAGGCTTCTTTCAAGGTTCAAATGGGGACTTCAGGCCGATTTGCAGCGACCCGATTACGAGACACGTCTGGCTATCCTGAAAAAGAAAGCCTACAATGACGGTATAGAACTGTCTGAAGAGATCTTTGAGTTCCTGGCAGTAAACATCTCAAATAATATCAGGGAACTGGAAGCAGTACTGATATCACTTTATGCCCAGTCAACATTGAACAGGAAAGAGATCACTCTTGACCTCGCCAGGATGATGGTTGAAAAACTTATCAGCACTGCA
>CAZHRV010000040.1:0-4329 GCA_964535035.1 uncultured Rikenellaceae bacterium | reverse complement strand
CTTACGGGCCTTTACATTATCTTTCCATTGAATTTCGAAGATATGTTTTAGCTCATTTTTGATATTTTTATCAAAAACAGGGCAGGTAACCTCAATACGATGATCGATATTTCTTGTCATAAGATCGGCTGATGTTATATAAACATCTTCCTTACCGCCATTATGGAATATCATAAATCTGCTATGTTCAAGGAACCGGTCAACGATACCTATTGCTTTGATATTCTCACTGATCTCTTTAAGTCCGGGTACCAGGGAGTTCATGCCCCTGATAATCAGTTTTATGTTAACCCCGGCTGAACTTGCCTCATATAGATTATTTATTACCTCCAAATCGGTGATATTGTTAAGCTTAAGATAAATATATGCTTTTTTGCCAGCCTTTGCATTCTTAATCTCATTCTCTATCTGCAGGTTGATTTTATTCCGGAGTGAAAAAGGAGAGAGAATAAGATGGTAGTAATTGTCTTTTTTATAATTGACATTAAAGAAGTTAAAGACCTTCTGTACCTCGTTGGTTATTTTAATATTTGTTGTCAGCAGAAGATGATCGGTATAGATCCTGGCAGTATCCTCGTTGAAATTACCTGTTCCCACTGCAGCAAAACGCTGTGTAGTATTGTTTTTGATTCTTGTAATAAGAAGCAGTTTGGAATGGACTTTCAGACCCGGCACACCATAGATAACCTTTACTCCCTCTTCCATAAGCTTATTGCCCCACAGGATGTTTGCTTCCTCATCGAACCTTGCCTGCAGCTCCACAACTGTTGTAACACTTTTCCCGTTTCTTGCAGCATTCAGCAGTGCATTTATAACACTTGAGTTGCGGGCAAGCCTGTAAAGTGTAATTTGTATTGAAGTAACATTGGGATCAATAGAGGCCTCCCTGAGAAGATCAATCAGATTGTCAAAGGGATGGTAGGGGAAAAAAAGCATAATATCTTTCTTCTTGATAGCCGATAATATGCTTTTCCCGGATGGTATGTCAGGATGGGATACAGGGACCAGGGATTCATAGTAGAATTTCTTTTTCCCGAGTTTGGGAAACCTCATGAAATCCTTGAAGTTATGGTACCTGTCAGCAGGAATTACAACATCATCAGGCCCGAAGCTCATCTTCTTTTTAAGTATTTTAAGAAGATCGTCGGGCATATTGCGGTCATAAATAAATCTGACAGTTGTACCCCGTTTTCGTTGAGTAAGACTTCTTGAAAGCTTTTCTATATAACTTTCTGAGATATCGTCAGCTATTTCAAGCTCAGCATCTTTGGTTATTTTAATTGTATATGCGGAAAACTCATCAAAATCGAAAATAAAGAAGATATCCTTAAGACCATACCTGATGATATCATCCAGGAATATTATATACTTATCATCTCCGATCTCGGGAAGAACAATAAAACGGGGAATTACTGCGGTTGGTATTTCAAGGATAGCATATCTTTTTTTGTTAGTCTTTTTGTTCTTTAAAATTATTGCCAGGAAAATAGCATCGTCAGTAAGGTTTGGAAGATCGGTTTTATTATCTATCAGGAATGGCATCAACCTTGATCTTACTTCGTTAATGAAATATTCCCTTACAAATTCTGCCTGTGTTTCGTTTAACTGCTTCTCGTTGATAATGTGTATTTTATGTTTATCGAGCTCCTGGATCAGAGAAGAATATATCTTTTCAAATTTCGAATTTTGAGCAAGTACAGTGTCATGCAGTTTTTTCAGGGTTGCTTTTGGGTCATAACCGAGAATGTCCCTGGATTTTGCTCCGAACTGTGAAAGTCTTCTTAATGTTGCAACCCTCACCCTGAAAAATTCATCTAGATTGTTCGAGTAAATGCCCAGGAATTTAAAACGCTCAGCAAGCGGCACCTCTTTATTTTCGGCCTCCTGAAGAACCCTTTCATTAAAGGATAACCAGCTGATTTCTTTGGGGATATATGATTTACTCATGATTGTTTAACAGGTTTAAGCAAATATTCTATTTTGCCGGTATCAGGTTTTATTTCCAACCATGTTTTTGTTACAAAGGAGAGACACACAATGCTGGTTTTTGTAAGAAATTCGAAACCTCCCTTCGATAATCGGTCTGGTATTTCTGTGAATGATGGATTATGTCCGAAAAGAGTTATTATATCAATATCATCATCAATATTTTTTAGCATCTCAAGTAACGATTTTATACTGACTTTGAAATAGAGGTTGCTGTCTATTATGATGTTATCGTGTTTTATTCCGAACTCTGTTGCGAAGATGAATGCTGTTTCCAGGGCTCTGAAGGCCGGACTCGTTATAAACAAACCAGGGTCTGGTTCTTTGTCCCTGAAGCAATGGGCCATCACCTTGGAGATACCCTTTCCTTTTGTTGTCAGTGATCTTTCGAAGTCGGAGAACACTGTAGACTGATCTTCTGCTCTTCCATGCCGGATAAAGATTAGTTTTTTCATTAAAGAAGGCTAAAATAACTTACTATCTTTTATACCCCAAAGCTGGTTCCCATTTTTTTGCCCATAGTTGCAGGGTGGATTTTATTATAAACAAATTTAGCTTTTTCACAGCTATTATAAGGGATTTTGTCCGTATAATTTAATTTACTTAACTTTAGTCGTTGCTGTATAAAAATGTCGCAATCTTATGATGGAACCTGATTATGTGAAGCTTAAGGAGATAAAACCGGTTCTTGCCGGATATATCAGGGAGGCACAGTTACTGCTGAGTAGGTCGCCTGTCCCTGACGAAGAGGCTGTTCACGATATCAGGGTGCTAATGAAGAAATCAAGAGCTGTGATGCGGTTGATAGGTAGCCAGATAGATAAACAGACATTTGAAAAGGAATATGCTGCTTATAGGGAAGTAGGCCACCTGATGTGCTCATGGCGTGAAGATTCTGTCCACAGAAGAACATTGAAGTTCCTTAAGAAGAAGAGATCACGGTTGTTTTTATTGTTGAAAGACAATGAGAAGCTGGAGAGTCTGATGAAAAAACCGGAACCTCATTCAGAACAACCCGGGGATATTGAAAACAATCTTGGAAAAATTGAAGATATTCTTAACAAAACGGGATACAGGATACGGTTTCAGAGTATGAATAACCTCGATCCGAAACAACTGCTTGAGCAGATGGATAAATCATATAATATTGTAGTAGATAAATACCTGACTGCAAGAAATAATACCAAACCTGAAAACCTTCATTTATTCAGAAAAAAAACCAAGGACTTCCTCTACCAGCTCTTTTTCTTCAGATCGCTTAACCCGACTACGGTTAAAGCGCTCGAAAAAAAACTGGATTCGCTTACTCAGAATCTGGGCAAGTATAATGATCTTGCACAGCTCGTTATAACTCTGGAGTATAAATATTCCGGTAAACGAAAATCGTCTGCTCTTGATGAACTGGTACTTACAATAAGAGAGGAGCAGGACAAATATCTTTCCAGGGTATGGCCGGCAGCATACAAAATCTTCAGTCCCGGAAAGAACCTTATTAATTTGCTGGGATTCAGGATACTTATGATGTGACTGTAATCCCGTTTATTTCCCCGGGACAATTATTACAGGTCAGGCTTGAACTATTGACAATATTCATGGCCGGGAAAGGTCTTATGATAAAATTCATTTGTATGATTGTTCTCTTTAGGTAAATATGATCTGAGAGCCTTCTCCTCCTGCGTGTTCATAAAACTCACCAACGGTAAGAATTCCGCTCACATGGTCACTGAGGTCTTCTTCCTTAAATTTAAACATATCCATGGCAAGCTTGCAGGCATATATCTTGCCGCCGCCGGCGGTTATAAGATCAAGAAATTCACTAACAGGTGGAATATCAAGTTTTTCCATCTGCCCTTTCATCATCCACGATGTGAAAGCCTCCATTCCCGGTATAATCCCTAACAGGGTTGGCATTCTCATCCCGCCAGGGAGCCTCAGTGCAGGATTTCCTACTACACCAGTATGCAGCTTGTCCATCCTGCTCTTTACAATTGCATCAAGACCAAAGAAGGTGAAAAAGATATTGGTTTCAATACCTTCCATTACAGCACCATTGCCCATCACAAGAGTTGCATATACATCTTCAATGGCTCCTTTAGCGCATATTATGTTAACTTTTTTAATAGGATTTTTTTGTTCCATTTTTCAATTTATAAAAGGTTACACGCAACTGGCCGGTTTTGGTATTCCGGCAATCTTAGTAGCTTTTTTTAAAGGTGCTCCCGGAAATAGCTGATAAAATGTTTTGACATCTAACACACCCGAATGATTGATGCTCCTTATTGATAAAGCTTCACCGTTGTTGTGTCTGTTGCGAAGGAATTCAATAATAGCAAAATGCTGATC
>CAZHRV010000039.1:0-7950 GCA_964535035.1 uncultured Rikenellaceae bacterium | reverse complement strand
TGAAAAAATAGTCCATCCTGAATGTATAACTCGTTGTCGGTTCGCCATTAATATAGATTGTGCTGTCATCAACCCTGAGGTCATTATCTTCATAAACATCTATTATCCTTTCATAAAAGGGAAGATTTGATATATTGAGATCAACAGTAGCGCCTTTAGAAGGTATCCAGAGAGGACCAAAATTGTCTTCATTCCATTTAAGAGCAGGAACGTGAGGAAAAATCAGAGGACTTTCTTCTCCCTCTTCAGTGTTTAAGGCTGTTACATCCTTAACATTAACAAACTTTGAAACTGCATCGACATTCTTTTTTGTAAGAGGTAGTAAATAAACTGATGAGGAAATCATCATCTGATCTGATTTTGCAATTTTCAGACGTTCAAATGCTTTTGGATTTATAGTTGTCCCGTTTGTTACCACACCATATGTGGTTTGCATTGTCTCATTCTCAGGAGCCCTTTCACCATTGACATAAAGTATTCCTGATCTGATAGTTATAGTATCTCCATGTAATCCCACACACCTTTTTACATAGTTGTCCCGTCTGTCAACCGGACGGTAGATTATCTCATACCTGTTCCATACCTCTTTCCTTGCATCCGGCAGATAATAGCTTAAGGGATTCTGATTCATCGTTATATAATTGTCGCGTGCCTGCATATCGCGTGCAGTTCTCCTGACAATCTCATAATAGGAGGTTGCGGATTCTTCAATTGCTACTGTATCTCCGGCCGGGAAGTTAAATACTATCGGGTCATATCTTTTCACCTTACCACATCCTGCAAGACGTTTATAGGGCCAGTGCACCAGGTTTGACCATGATTTGGTTTTTATTATGGGCATTGTATGCTGGGTGAACGGAAAGGCAATGGGAGTGTTTGGCATTCTTGGTCCATAAGCAATTTTGCTGACAAACAGATGATCCCCTACCAGCAATGACTTTTCCATGGAGGGTGTTGGAATACGGTAATTCTGAAACAGAAAGATGTTAATAAGTGTAACCGCGATTACCGCAAAGATAAGGGCATCGAGCCATTCAATGAATGAGCTGTTATTACCATCCCTCCTTTTCCAGAATGTCCAGTTTACCTTTTCCGAGATATACAGGTCATAAATGATGGCCAGCCCCAGTAAGAGCCAGTAATTGCCTATCCATATCACGACAAGAATATAAATGACAGCGGCAATTGTGAATTTCATGTATTTCATTGGAATTTTCCCGATCATAATAATATTTTTTTTGAAGCGGTAAAAGTATAAAATTTAATCAGAATCCCAGTACATCATCCATAGTGAATACACCTTTCCTTGTACTAATGAATTCAGCTGCAAGAACAGCCCCCAGGGTAAATCCTTTCCTGTTCCTGGCTTCATGTTTAAGGCTCAGGGTGTCAATATCCGAATCCCATATAACAATATGTGTGCCGGGAATACTCCCTTCACGAACCGACCTGACCGGAATCATGTTATTTGATTTATCCTTTTCAAAACACCAGCCTTTGTATTTTATATGCTGTTTCATTATCCCTTCAGCAAGAGATATAGCTGTTCCGCTGGGAGCATCAAGCTTCCTGGTATGATGGATCTCCTCTATTGAAACAGCATATCCATCATAACGTGCCATTTGTTTGGCAAGCTCCGCATTCAGCCTGAAAAGCAAGTTTACTCCTATGCTGAAATTTGCAGAATGGATAAATGAAGTGTTATTGAGTCTGCAAAGTTCCGCTGCTTTTTCATAATCCTTGAGCCACCCTGTTGTTCCGGAAACCACTGGTATTTTCTGACCCAGACACTTTGAAATATTCTCAAATGCCGTTTCGGGAGTTGAGAATTCCATAGCAACATCAACTCCTGTCATCTTTTCCCGGCAAATATCATCGGTATTGTCCCTGTCAACTATCAGTGAGATTATGTGGCCTCGCTTAACGGCAGTTTCTTCAATTTCATGGCCCATCCTGCCATATCCTATTAATGCTATATTCATCTTTCGTGATTTTCTGCGAATTTATCTCTTTTAATGTATGAAGCCCCCAGATATTTCAATAAAATTCTTAACAATAAGTTAAAATACTGTGTGATACTTAGTGTCCTTGTGTCTTGGTGGCAAAAAAACAAAATGTCACAAAGACACTAAAGCACAAAGTAACACCAGGATTTAATCAAATAGAAAAATGATTAACTTTCCGATTAAAACAACAATCTATGCAATATCTATCTTTAATATCAATAATTTGTATGATCCTTTCAATTTCTTGCAGGACCCGCGAAATAGCAGACCTGGTAATTATCAATGGTAAGATTCTTACAATTGATGAAGATAATCCAATGGTTGAGGCCATAGCAATCAAGGGTGAATTCATTATCACAACCGGAAAAACAAGTAAGGTCAAAGGCTGGATTGATGAAGGAAAGACTGAAGTGATAGATGCCGGAGGAAGACTCATAATACCAGGATTTAATGATGCTCATGTACATTTCGGGCCTCGGGATCCCGACTATATTGAGCTTCGTTATATAACTGATCCTTCGATAATTACTGAAAAGGTAAAAGTACAAGTTGCCAGATCAAAACCTGGTGAACTGATTCGGGGAGGACACTGGGAACATGAGATGTTCACCGATAAAAAATGGCCGACAAAAGAGTTAATTGATAAAGTATCTCCGCATAATCCTGTGCTGTTGAGCCGTGCTGACGGACACTCAATACTTGTAAACAGCTATATCCTTAAAATATCCGGAATCACAAAAGAGACTCCCAATCCCTTTGGAGGCGAAATACAGAGAGATCCGGCGACGGGAGAACCAACCGGGATACTCAAGGAGACAGCCCAGAATCTCATTAAAACAGGAGAAGCCAAAATTACAAGATCGGCTGAAGAGGATTCAGCCAAAACATGGCAGGGATATCTGCTCGCCATGAAGGAGGCCCGTGAGCTGGGTGTTACAAGCCTGCAGAATGCAGGGGCAGCCGATTTCGAAGCATATGAAAAACTGCAGAAAGAGGGTCAGCTTACCAGCAGGATAGATATTGGAAAACCGCTTACGGGGGATACAACAGTTCTATTGAAATACAGGGATGTTGAAAAGAGATACCCAAAAGAGGGAGACTGGATCAGGTTCGGATACCTTAAGGCTTTTTCCGACGGATCAATGGGATCAGGCACTGCTCTGATGTTTGAACCTTATGATGATAATCCCTCAACATCGGGATTGGCCATGTGGCCCTACGATGAACTTGAAAAAATGGTACTGACTGCTGATAAGATGGGATTTCAGATAGGTATACATGCAATTGGCGATAAAGCAAACAACTGGGTACTGAATATTTATGAAAAAGCAGTTGAAGTAAACGGAAGGCGTGACAGCCGTCACCGTATCGAACATAGCCAGACCCTCCGGCAATCTGATATACCCAGGTTTTCACAACTCGCTGTTATTCCCTCAATGCAGCCGACTCACTGCATCTCCGACAAGAGATTCTGCGAAAAGCGAATAGGTAGAGAGAGAGCGATAGGTGCATATGCATGGCAAAGTCTTATCGATGCAGGTTCAATACTTGCCTTTGGAACAGATTACCAGGTGGAGCCGCTGAATCCTATGGAAGGACTCTATGCAGCAGTAACAAGAAAAGACCGGCTTGGCGAGGAAGGTGAAGGATGGTTTCCTGAACAGAAAATTACTATGGAAGAAGCAATAAAGTATTACACACTCGGCTCAGCATATGCACAGTTCATGGATAACAGAAAAGGAATGATTAAAAAAGGTTATCTTGCTGATATAGTAATTGTTGATAAGGATTTACTGACCATCCCGGAATCGAAGATCATGAAAACGAAGGTGGATTATACGATCGTGGGCGGAAAGGTTGTTTACAATTCTGGTAAATGAGTGTCATTGCGAGGAGCGCAACGACGAAGCAATCTTCTTAACTTTCAAGCATCCCTAATAAGTACATCGCCTCCTCTCTTGAGGATCCGCAAAACTCCGGCTCAGGCTTAAAATCAATACATACTTTCGGCCTTGAAGGATGGCCATAAAGGGCACATTTGTAATCATCAAGAAGATGAATGCACCTGATCCCTGCCGGCTTGCCATCAGGCATCCCGGGAATCGGGGATGTGATTGAAATTGCTATACAACAGGCTCCGCACCCAGGACGACAATCCATAAGAAAAAGATAAAAGACAAAAGTAAAAGAAAAAAGTCGAAGTGAAACGAAGACCCAGAGCGAAGCGAAGGGTAAAAAGATAACAGGCAAGTGTAGTTTCCATTTTTTACTACAGATTGCACCGTTTAACAAGGGTTTCCCCCTCACCCCCTCTCTCACTCTTTCATTTCGCCATTGCGCCCTTATGCCTTTTTATTACTTTTACAAAAACAATTTATATGAGGATTGATATTCTAACAATCTGTCCGGAATTGCTTGAAAGTCCACTCAACAATTCGATTGTAAAGAGAGCCAGGGACAAAGGTCTTGTCGGGATCAATGTTGTTAATCTGCGTGATTTTACAACAGATAATTACAAGACCGTTGATGATTATGCTTTCGGCGGCGGTGCCGGAATGGTTATGATGATAGAACCGGTCTGGAAGGCTATTGAGAAGCTGAAGAGTGAAAGGGATTATGACGAGATAATCTACACATCACCTGACGGGGAAAGATTTTGCCAGAAAACTGCCAACAAACTCTCACTGCTTAACAATATAATAATACTGGCCGGACACTATAAAGGAATTGACCAGCGCATCAGAGATCACCTGATTACCAGGGAAATATCAATAGGGGATTATGTATTATCGGGAGGTGAAATGCCCACGGCAATAATCATCGATGCTGTTGTCAGGCTTATTCCGGGCGCAATTTCCGATGAACAATCTGCCCTCTCCGATTCCTTCCAGGATGAGCTCCTTGCTCCTCCGGTCTTTACCAGGCCTGAAGATTTTAAAGGCTGGAAGGTACCCGATATTCTTCTTTCAGGTCACGCTGCCAGGATTGAGAAATGGAGACATGAGCAGGCAATAGAAAGAACCAGGAAACTGAGACCGGATCTATTTGAAGAATAAAGTCTTGCCGGTCCTGCGGGTTCATTTGTTTTTCGGACTTGAATGACCTGAATGACCTGCACGACCTGCACGACCTGCACGACCTGCACGACCTGCACGACCTGCACGACTTATGTTTGGAAATAAGAAAAACCTTTAGTAAACTTGTGACTTATATTTCATTATTCATAACTATTTAATAATCAACAACATGAAGACGCGGGATTATATTAACCGGGAAGATAAGTATGGTGCTCACAACTACCATCCTCTTCCCGTAGTTCTTGAAAGAGGTGAAGGTCCATTCGTTTGGGACGTAGAGGGAAAAAGGTATTTTGACTTCCTGTCTGCATACTCTGCAGTTAACCAGGGTCACTGCCATCCCAAAATAATAAGGGCGCTTACGGAACAGGCCAAAATTCTTACTCTCACATCAAGGGCATTTTATAATGCTGTTCTCGGTGAATATGAAGAGTATATAACAAAATACTTCGGTTATGATAAAGTCCTGCCTATGAACTCAGGGGCAGAAGCTGATGAGACAGCTCTGAAGCTATGCCGTAAATGGGCTTATAAGAAAAAAGGTATACAGAAGGACAGGGCAAAGATAATCTGTTGTGCAGGCAACTTCCATGGACGAACCATAACAATAGTGTCAATGTCGACCGATCCCGAGGCAACGAATGACTACGGGCCCTTTACTCCGGGTTTTATTATTATACCTTATAATAATATTCCAGCTCTGGAAGAAGCCCTTAAGGATCCAGATATTGCAGGATTTCTCGTTGAGCCTATCCAGGGAGAAGCCGGGGTGTCCGTACCGGATGAAGGTTATCTTAAAAAATCATATGACCTCTGCAAAAAACACAATGTTCTGTTTATAGCAGACGAAGTTCAGACAGGTCTTGCACGAACAGGTAAAATGCTTGCCTGTGACCATGAAGGTGTTCGTCCTGATATTCTGATCCTTGGAAAAGCCCTGTCAGGAGGTGTGATGCCGATTTCTGTCGTACTTGCCGATGATGAGATAATGCTTACAATAAAACCGGGAGAACATGGTTCAACATTCGGAGGCAATCCTCTTGCGGGCAAGGTTGGAATAGCCGCTCTTGAAGTAATTAAAAATGAGAAACTTGCTGAAAATGCTGAACGTCTAGGCAAAATATTCCGCGACGAAATGAACAGCATTAAATCAGATATGATTGAGCTTGTCCGTGGTAAAGGGCTTCTGAATGCTGTGGTCATCAGGCCCAAGGGAGGGAAAACCGCATGGGATGTATGCCTGGTAATGATGGGTAAAGGTGTTATTGCAAAACCGACACATGAACATATAATAAGATTTGCACCTCCCCTTGTAATTACCGAAAAACAGCTCAGGGAGGCAATAGGACTTATAAAGGAAGCGTTTAAGTTATTTGAATAGTACCGGCTGGCGGCAACCGGCGTCCGGCTGCCGGGGTAGTAAATTACTGTTTCACTACCTGGTTGTATAGACAGGATGAAGAAGACACTTATTTGGATACTTGCATTCGTAATCACAATAGCTGCCGCCTATTATCAGAGGAAGACAGGCCCCACCTATCCTAAAAGGTTCTGTGTGACACTCAATGATTCAATCTATGAGCTTAAACTTGTCCGCAGTATTGAGATTGGTGAAAGATCTGAAGTAAAGCTCCATCTTAACGATACCTCAGTTAAGGCAGTCTTGTACCACAAAAGATTCAGGACCGGGGAACAGTATCAGAAGACAGATTTCTTGTTTAAAATCTATCCGGTACGCTCATTCATGATGAATAAGATCTTTAAAATGACTGATGAGAGAGGTTTTTTTGCCAGTATTCCTCCACAACCTCCTGCCGGAAAACTCCAGTACTATATTGAGATTACCGACCGTAAAGGTACACAGACAGTCATGAAAGAATCGCCGGTTGTGATCCGGTTCAAGGGCAGAGTACCGGGATCAATTCTTATTCCTCATATAATAATAATGCTCATTGTCATGCTCTTATCGACAGCAGCCGGATTGACGGCCATTTTCAAAATTCCCTCGTTCAGAAAACTGGGAGTCTGGACACTGGCGCTACTTACAGCTGGAGGAATGATACTTGGACCTGTTGTACAGAAAATAGCATTCGGGGAATTATGGACAGGCATTCCGTTAGGATGGGATCTGACTGATAATAAAACTCTTATAGCATTTTTATTCTGGCTTATGGCAGTGATATTGAACCGAAGGAAAGAGAGACCTTTATATACAATACTGGCTGCAGCAGTGCTCCTGCTGGTATTTTCAATACCTCACAGTCTTTTCGGCTCTGAGCTCGATTACAGCACCGGAGAGGTTACTCAGGGAATAATTTTTACATTTTCCCTGGCAAAGGGAAAAAAATTCTTAAATTATGTGCATCATTAATAATTTGCCCACGTCTTTTAATCAGAAAACTGAAGAAAAAAAGAGTGGGTGCAGCATCAAACATCAGAACTAGTCTTTATATAAAGATGGCAAAAGTAGAAGCGGCATTCAGAAACTTGCACCAGGATCTTCTGGACGGGTGCAAGCTCGGCGACCAGAAGGCACAATTCCATATCTACAAGTTATACTACAAAGCCATGTATAACACGAGCCTGAGGATAGTGAATGACACGATGGAAGCCGAAGATATAATGCAGGAATCGTTCCTGTCGGCCTTTGAAAAGATTGAAACATACTCGGGAACAGTGAGTTTCGGTGCCTGGTTGAAAAAAATAGTGATAAACAGGTCACTCGATGCTCTCGGAAAAAGAAAAGCGGTCTTTGAAGATATTGAGTCACACGCAGGATTAAGAGATGAAAGCAGTGATGATATGATCAAGTATGAGGAGCTTGATGTTAAGGTAGAAGAGGTTAAAGAAGCCATTGAACGACTACC
>CAZHRV010000038.1:0-24678 GCA_964535035.1 uncultured Rikenellaceae bacterium | reverse complement strand
ATGATGCAAGTTCAAGCGAGTTGATCAGCGGGAGGGTTATTTTCCTCTCTTTTATATCATTCCCCAATGTTTTTCCGGTTAATCCATTTGCCTCATAATCAAGAATATCATCCCTGATCTGGAATGCGATGCCTATATTTTCCCCAAAGTCCTTCATCAACTGGATAGTATCCGGTTCCTCGGTCACAGATCTCGCTCCCGTTGCAGTGCATGCAGCAATCAGAGCAGCTGTCTTGCTGATAATGATCTTATAATAATCCTCTTCTTTTATATTAAGCTTTCTTGACTTTTGCAGTTGCAGCAATTCTCCCTCCACCATTGATTTTACTGCCTCAGAGACTATTTCCAGCATGTCGTATCGGCCTTTTTCAACACTTACAAGCAAGCCTTTCGAAAGCATATAATCGCCCACAAGGACCGCAATTTTTGAGTTCCATAAAGCATTTACGGAAAAAGCCCCGCGACGTTCATGCGCGTTATCAACCACATCATCATGTACCAGAGATGCCGTATGAAGAAGCTCGATAAGGGTTGCAGCCACAAAGGTAGCCTCAGATATAGTTCCATTAAGTTTCGCGGTAAGGAAAACCAGCAGGGGCCTCATCTGTTTTCCCTTGCGTCTGAGGATATAATTGAGAATTATTTTCAGAAGGGGAATATTGCTTTTCATGGTCCTGCTGAAGTAGGATTCAAATTCATCCATTTCCTTTTCAACAGGCTTTTTAATATCGCTGAGTACAGACATATCGTATTATTTCATTCAAATATAGCAATTTCAGATCAACCCTGAAGGCAGATGAATAATTTGTCTGATCTCTTAAGGAATATCGACGCCTGCATTTAAGTGTGATATATCTACATATTTGCATATATTTGTATTAATTAACAACAAGCATCTTATCTCCTGAATCATGGAATTGAAGAAATTAAGTCCTGAAACACTTGAAAAAGCTGCGGGAATGCTAAAGGCGCTTGCACATCCAGTGAGAATTTCTATAATTGGCTGCCTGGAGGATGGCAGGAAACGAACCGTTACGGAAATACATAAACAGCTTGGCATCGGGCAATCCACAGCATCGCATCATCTTGTTATAATGAAGGACAGGGGGGTGTTATCCAGCAAAAGGGAAGGGAAGAATATATTTTATTATCTAAAGTATGATAAGCTAAAAAACCTGCTGGTCAGTATAGGCGAATGCTGCAGGGAATAGAATGTTTCATATTGCGGATTGCGGATTGCGGATTGCGGATTGCGGATTTTTTACCAGGACCTTCCGGATATTATTATTATCAGAAAAAGAATATTAGCTAAGATCTTTGAACATCCTCTTCTGAAACAGGATAATGGATATTACTCCGCAAGTAATTGATGAGTCTGCAATGTTAAATACGGGTCTGAAAAAAATAAATGATTCCCCGGGCCGGAATGGCGACCAGTCGGGCCAATGGGTATTTATAACAGGGAAATAGAACATATCGACCACTTTCCCGTGAAGAAAGGAAGAATATCCGCCTCCGGGGGGGAACAGGACCGCCGGTTGAAGATAACTTTCACTAAAGATCATCCCGTAAAAGGCGCTATCGATAATATTGCCTATTGCACCTGCGAAAATGACGCTGACAGCCAGGATCAGACCAGGATTCACATTCTTTTTGATGATTGAGTAAAGGAACCAACCTATGGCAAAAATGGCAAGAATCCTGAAAACACTGAGCACCAGCTTCCCTGGTTTTCCGCCCATTTCCATTCCGAAAGCCATTCCATTATTTTCAACAAAATGAAGCATTCCCCGGTTTCCGAAAAAATGGATCTCATCACCAAGCACCATATGCGTTTTGACCCATATCTTAAGGAACTGATCAGCAATAAGCAGGAGAGCGATCAGCAATATAGATTTCTTACCTGCCGACATTTGAATCATCTGCAATTTTTAAGCGGTGCAAAATAGCAAAAATTTCAATGACAATAAACAAAAAAGGGTATCTGGAAACGACACCCTACATATAATAAGTGAATTAATACTTAATCGCAGGTAACATTAACCAGCTGGCTGTTCCAGCAGTGCCAGTTACTGTCGCCAAACCAGGGTAAACACTGAACCCTTCCATTGTAACTAACTGTGCTCCATTCCACGTCAACATCCCCAAATGTCTGATAGTCGGCGCTGTAGTAATGTATACTGTAATATGCATCAAGGGTATTGCTTGTTTTTCCGTATTCAATATAACTGCCGTTAAAAGTATCTGTTTCCCGGTTATCATTAAGAGTCCTCACATACGTATATTTAACTGTTCCCATGGAAGTTCCGCTTTTTGTCCAGTCAATCTGAAGTACAGATTCCTGGTAGGTATAACTGTGGTTGAGCACCCACTGGCCGCTGTTACCATCAAGAGCCGAGGTTCCCTCAAACCAGACAAATTCCGGATATCCGCCGGTTCCTTCCCTGGTGATATACATCGTCCACAGTACATCTGATGCCCTTATCTGCCCCACCAGCCGTGCTTTATAGGCAACAGAGGAAACACTTGCGGAATAATTCCATTCCCATGTCTTTTCTTCAAGCCATACCGGTGTCTGGTCAACGGCCAGTTTAAATGCTGTGACAGGAACGATCAGCGTACCGGTAAGTATTGCTCTCCAGTATCCTGCAACAATAGCTGCAAATTCCCAGTTTTCCATATTAACGCCTTTTTCGGGAGTGAAAAAATCTGCCGATTTACCGATTTCAAAATTGCTGAAATCTATGATCATTGACTCCTCAATCGGCAAGACAGGAGGATCCCCCTTCTTCTTTTTACAGCTGGTCAGAAGTCCTGCAATCAGAAGAGCCGATAATAATAATATGAGCGTCTTTTTCATAAGTATACGGATTTGGTTAATCTAATAACGACAAAAATACGCTAAAAGTTGCATAATAAATAATATTTTTGTTTTAACTATCTTGTCAGAAAAAGTGGAATTGAACATTATTTTCTCTATTTTGTTTAATTACCAAAAACAATATAATGAAACAGAATAATTTTAGAAAAACCAATATTGCAGGGATTTCAATTGCATTATTTTCGGTAATTACCCTGTCAGGACAAGTTAACGATTTAAAGAATACAGATATGAAAAAAATTAGCACAAAAGAATTCCCGGCATTGCCATATGCATATGATGCACTTGAGCCTTATATCGATGCCAGGACAACGGAAATTCATTATGACAGGCATCACAGGGCATATTTTAACAATTTTGTGAATGCCATAAAAGGAACCGCAATGGAAAATACTCCTATTGAACAGATATTTGCGGAGGTTTCAAAAGCCGGTGATGCAGTTAGAAACAATGGAGGCGGTTATTACAATCATGTGATCTACTGGGAGAACATGGGGAATAAGTCTTCAAAACCTTCCGATGAGCTTACGGCTGCTATTGAAAAAGCTTTCGGTTCGTTTGATAAGTTCAGGGAGACGTTCAGTAATGCGGCCAGGACCCGTTTTGGCAGCGGCTGGGCATGGCTCTACCTTACTCCCGATAAAAAACCGGCTGTTGGCAGTACCCCCAACCAGGATAATCCATTGATGGATGTTTCACCGATAAAAGGTACTCCGCTTTTAACCATTGATGTATGGGAACATGCTTATTATCTTAAGTATCAGAACAAAAGACCCGATTATGTTGAGGCATTCTGGAATGTCGTGAACTGGGATGTTGTGAATGAAAGATATAAAGAAGCTTTGAAATAATACCACCTGTCGCTCCGCGATTAATTTACGGATGTATTGGAATCTTGTTAATAAATAGGATTTTAGCCCCCTTTAGGGGGCAGTCCCTGACGTTTACAGTCAGGGACGGGGGGTCATGTATACAAAAATCTCTTTATCTTCAGTGTCGCCGTCTTCTGGAAGGGTAACGACTGGCAGATAACCTTATTAATACGACTGAATTTATTCACGTGGGAATTAACATAATCCTTTAGTTCGGCAAGTAATTCCTCCTTTTTATCTTCAAATTTTTCGGTCATATCCTTTTTCAGATGCTCATATTTCTTTTCAAACTCTTCAATGTTAAGATGAACGAGGGCCACCAGCTTACCTTTCTGGTGGATCACAAGCGACTCAACCACATAGCGGAAGTTGTTGATCACCGATTCAATCTCTTCAGGATATATATTTTCTCCGCTGGCGCTGATGATCATATTCTTAAGCCGGCCTTTTATAAACAGATTTTTCTGATCATCTAAAATCCCGAGATCCCCGGTTTTAAACCAGCCGTCAGGGGATAATACTTCAGCCGTCATGTCCGGTTCTTTATAATAGCCTTTCATAACATTTGGCCCCCTTGCCCAAATTTCACCCTCACCTGTCTTTTTATCGGGATTGTATATAATAAGCTCAATGTCTTCAATGGCAGGGCCCGTTGATTCGTAAACAGTTTCCTTCGGACTTGCCCCGGCAAGAAGAGGAGCCGTTTCAGTAAGGCCGTAACCTACTGCATAGGGAAATTTTGCTTCAATAAGGAATTTTTCCACGGTTCTGTTCAGCTTGGCGCCGCCTACACCAAAGAATTTAAGATGCCCGCCAAAAGTTTTCATTAGTTTTTTACCGGCAACAGCATTTAATATCTTCCTAATGAATGGTATTTTATATAGAAGCCTGAGTATAAACTTTTCGTCGAAGGCTGGCAGGATCTTGTTGAAGTAAACCTTTTCAATGATCAGGGGAACCGTCAGCATTATTGTGGGTTTTACTTTTTCCAGTGCAGGAAGCAATACAGGCGGCGTGGGTGGTTTCCTGAGATAGTAAACACATGCACCGCTGATCATCGGCAGTATAAGGCCAAGGGTATTCTCATAAGTATGTGATAAAGGAAGCACCGACAGGAACCTGTCAGTTTCATCCAAAGGCTGAATTCTCTTTCCTTTTAAAGCATTGAATGATATGTTTTTATGGGTAAGCATCACTCCCTTTGATCGTCCGGTGGTTCCGGATGTATAGATAATAGATACAAGATCCTCTTCTTCAACTTCATATTTTACTGAAGGCTGAGCATCCGGATCAAACAGAGATAAACCTTTTTGCGGGAAGATAGCTGAAAAATTTTCAATCAGTATACCTGTTTCAAGGGTTTTGGGCCGTGGGCCTTCAATTTTGTGCAGCAGTGAAGAGGATACAAAGACTACCTTTGCCTCTGAATGTTCGAGAATATTGAATACCTCCGGGGCTGAAAAATCAGGAAGAACAGGCACTGCTACGGCTCCCATGAATGTGATAGAGAAATATGCAAGCGGCCATTGAGGCATATTGGCACTCAGGATAGCCACACGGTCTCCCGGGATAACACCTGCCTTTTCAAGAAATGCCGTCAGCGCACTGATTTTCTTTGCGGCTGCGGCATAGTTAATCGGTTCTTCCCCCACAAAGGAATATGCAAGGGAATTTCCATGCTTCCGTACTGTATTATCAAATAATGCAGGAAATGTGAGTTTAATCTTTTCTTCTTCCATCTGACCGGTTCTTTTGATTACAAAGTTCGCAAAAGTATTTATAATAATAATTAAGATTGAAAAATAACGATTATTTATTATGTTAAAATCAAAGCATTACAATCCAATTGCCATATAATCCGCCGGAATAACTAATTTTGGATATTGTTATTCATTTTTAAGAATTATGAGCACGGTTATAAGGGTAACCAGTGAGTTCACTTTTGAAATGGCTCACGCACTGAAGGATTATGACGGTCCCTGCCGCAATGTGCACGGACATTCATACAAGTTGTTTGTAACACTGACAGGAGTACCGGTTGATGACAGCCGTAATCCCAAAAACGGTATGGTAATTGACTTCACCCTACTGAAGGAGATTGTTCTGAAAAAAATAATAAGTCTTTTTGATCATTCCGTAGTTGTAAGCAGGGATTATGACAGGGAGAAACTGCATATGATTACAAAGGCATTCGGGAATGCCGTTATTGTTGATTACCAGCCAACATGCGAGAATCTTGTTGCTGACTTTGCAGAGCGGCTCAAAGAAGAGATTCCCGATAAAGTTAAGTTACACAGCCTGAAGCTTTTTGAAACGGCAAGATCGTATGCCGAATGGTATGCGGCAGATAATGAATAACCCCCCATCCCCCCTGAAGGGGGGCTAATGTTCAAAGAATAAAATAGTTACATAATGAACAATATGCCGACTAAGAAACTTTTTCTTCTTGATGCCTATGCATTAATTTTCAGATCCTATTATGCCTTTATTAAGAATCCCAGGATAACCTCAAAAGGTTTAAACACATCTGCTATTTTCGGGTTCCTGCTCACTCTCGAAGAGGTTCTCAATAAACAAAAACCCTCTCATATTGCAGTGGTTTTTGACACACCGGGGCCGACCTTCAGGCACAAAATGTTCAGTGATTACAAGGCCAACAGAGATGAAACTCCCGAAGACATAAAAAAAGCGGTTCCCTATATTAAAAAGCTTCTTGAGGCATACAGGATTTCAGCTTTAGACTGCCCGGGATTTGAAGCTGACGATGTGATCGGCACGCTGGCAAAAAAAGCCACAGGGATGGGATTTAAAACCTATATGATGACTCCCGATAAAGATTTTGCACAGCTTGTTGATGAAAACACTCTCATGTTTAAACCCGCAAGAAGCGGAAATGAATCGATTCAATGGGGTGTTGAGGATATAAAAAGAGAATTTTCGGTAGAGCGACCGGAACAGGTTATTGATATTCTTGCCCTCATGGGTGATTCATCCGATAATATACCCGGAGCCCCGGGTGTAGGTCCTAAAACAGCTATGAAACTTATTTCGGAATATGGCTCCGTTGAGGAGTTGTTTAAAAACACTGATAATCTTAAGGGAAAGCTTAAAGATATAATTGAAAACAACAGGGAACAGATCGAGATGTCCAAAAAACTGGCAACAATTGCTCTTAACGCACCTGTTGAATTTGACGAGGAGAAGCTTGCCGCCACAGCCCCGGATGTACAAAAGCTCAAAGTACTCTTTGATGAACTTGAATTCAGGACAATAGCAGCACGGATTTTACCTGAGGCAGGTTTACAGGAAAAATCCGAGGAAGAAAAACAGGAACCGCAAACGGCAGAACCGGTACAAGCCTCCCTCTTCTCTCAAACGGGAGAGGAAACCACCACACCGGCGAGATCTACAATTGACAATGTAAAACATAATTATGTACTGGTTAATGGTTTAGAAGACCTGAAGAAGGTTATCAGTCAGGCAGGAAAACAAGAAGAATTTTGTTTCGATACGGAAACGACCAACATAGATCCGCTTAATTCGGAAATCGTTGCTCTTGCACTGTCATGGGAAAAAGGTGCCGGATACCTCATCCTTTTCCCGGAATCGCAGCAGGAAACAGAAGCAATCCTTGAAATAATAAGGCCTCTTCTTGAAAACCGGAAAATACTGAAGATAGGGCAGAACATGAAATTTGATATCCAGGTTCTCGGCAATTACGGGATTGAAGTCTCCGGACCTCTGTTTGACACCATGATAGCACATTACCTGCTGGAACCGGATATGCGGCACAATATGAACCTCCTGTCGGAAATTTATCTGTCATACAGCCCGGTTCATATAGAATCACTGATCGGGGAAAAGGGACAATCCCAGAAAAACATGCGGTCAGTGCCGGCCGATCAGCTCAAAGAATATGCCGTGGAAGATGCCGATGTCACCTTTCAGCTGAAGAACATCTTTGAACCCAGGATAAATGATGAGGGTCTGTCGGAACTGGCCGCCGGCATTGAAATGCCCCTGATAAATGTGCTGGCCGATATGGAAAGAAACGGAGTTATCCTGAACGTTAAAGAGCTGGACATTATAGCAGAAACCTTAAGAAATGATATAATAAGCCTTGAAAAAGAAATCTATTCACTTGCAGGAACAGAATTCAATATCTCCTCACCAAAACAGCTTGGTGATATACTGTTTATCAGGCTCAAGCTGGATGATAAGGCGAGAGTTACGAAGACTAAACAGTTCATTACCAGCGAAGAGATACTTCAGCGGTTGACACATAAGCACCCCATTGTTGAAAAGGTACTGGAATACAGGGGATTAAGAAAATTATTGTCAACCTATGTTGAAGCTCTTCCCAGGCTGGTTGACAGGAAAACAGGAAGAATTCACACGTCATTCAACCAGGCTGTTGCAGCCACGGGCAGATTAAGTTCCAACAATCCGAACCTGCAGAACATCCCGATAAGGGAAGAAAGGGGAAGAGAGATCAGGAAGGCTTTTGTCCCCGGGGAGGGACATATTTTCCTCTCGGCCGACTATTCCCAGATTGAACTCAGGCTGATGGCACACCTCAGCAGGGATAAAGGCATGATCTCCGATTTTCTGTCGGAAAATGATATTCATGCAGCTACGGCATCAAAGATCTTTGGAGTTGACATTAACGATGTTACAAGGGAAATGAGAGGCAGGGCAAAAACAGCAAATTTCGGGATCATTTACGGCATATCATCCTTCGGTCTTTCCGAACGGCTTACGATTGGAAGAAAAGAAGCCAAAGAACTTATAGACGGTTATTTCGCCTCTTATCCCGGGGTGAAGATATATATGGATGAAAGTATAAAGAAAGCAAGGGGTAAAGGATATGTTACAACAATGTTTGGCCGGAGAAGATATGTACGTGATATAAATTCGCGAAACCAGGTAGTAAGAGGTAATGCCGAGAGAAATGCAATAAATGCGCCAATCCAGGGTGCTGCAGCCGACATTATCAAGATAGCAATGGTAAGGATACATGAAAAGCTTAAAGCCGGAAAATACAGATCAAAAATGATCCTGCAGGTTCATGACGAGCTTATTTTTGAAGTGTTTGAACCCGAACTTGAGGATGTTAAGAAAATGGTTTTACATGAAATGTCCGATGCTGCCAGTCTCGAGGTGCCTCTCAAGGCTGACTGGGGCACGGGAAGAAACTGGCTGGAGGCGCATTGATCAAATAACAGAATTCTTATTGACTGTCTGTGCTCTCCCCGTTATTATCGTGCCTGGTAATGAGCGGGGAGCTGTTTTTCCCGCTGAGTATATTACTGTATAACTCTTTATTATCCAGTACTTCAAGGGCTTTCTGTATTTGCTCATCCTTCCTTATTCCCCAGGCTATTGCTCCATGCTCGTAGAAATAACGACTGACAATCTCCTCTTCAAGAAGGTCCGTTATCTCATTCCTGAACAATGTGAGGTCGTAATCAAGATCGTGGACTATCTCATTTTCAAGCTGTAAGAAGAGATCTTTATGAAGGTCATAGTATTTTTCCTTCTTTGCATTGGTAATAAGTTGATTGACGGAGGCCTCTGTGAAAGTTCTGTAGTTGAATTTAAGTTTAACCAGGAAATTATGGAAATCGGTATAATCTTTATCAGTGAAATTGAAACCTGTAATGGAATCTATATCAGGATGTTGCCAGTAATATTGAGTGGCATAATCGAAGATAAAATATCTCAGGTATAATTCTGTTGCCACCTGGCTAAGAGGATCAGGACTTATTTCAACATCGGGAGTTATTCCTCCTCCGTCCCTGACTATTCTGCCAGTTTTTGTTTTGAACTCTGAGATCAGCGAGTCGGGTATTATTCCCACGCTTCCATCCTCATTCCGGTGTGAAAAATCAAGAGCCTGTATGCATCTTCCGCTTGGGATATAATATTTTGCGGTTGTCACTTTAAGTTGTGTGTTATAACTTAAAGGACGGGTTATCTGAACCAGTCCCTTACCATATGAACGTTGTCCGACAATTACACCCCTGTCCAGGTCCTGTATTGCTCCGGCAACTATTTCGGCAGCTGAGGCAGAGCTCCTGTTTATGAGTACGGCAAGAGGTATATTTTCATCAACGGCAGCTTTTGTGGTTTTAGAAACTTCATCAAATTGCTTCACTTTCCCTTTTGTGGAGACAACCTCATTACCGGGTCCGACGAAAAGATTTACAATTCCTACTGCTTCTTTAAGCAGTCCGCCCGGATTGCTTCTCAGATCAAGTATTATCTGCCGGGGATTATTCTCTTTTAGGGAGACAAAGGCATTTTTAACTTCCTGAACACAATCCTGCGTGAAATTGGTAAAGCGTATGTAACCTGTCTCACTATCGATCATTCCATAATATGGGACAGGAGGAATTATTATTCTTTCCCTTTTCATCCGGAAGTCCGATTCTGTGCCATTTCTTTCGATAGTTACTGTAATATCTGTACCGGGATTTCCCTTCAGCTTTTCACTCACCATCTCTGAGGAGAGACCATTAAGAGAAACACCGTCCACTTTTTTTAGAATATCTCCAGCCTTTATACCGGCAATATCAGCAGGAAAATCTTTGTATACCTCGCTTATTACAACATATTCATCCCCCCTCCGTATCAGGGATCCTATTCCACCGTATTTTCCGGTTGTTAGAAAAGCAAATTCGTCAGCTTCCGATTCAGGGTAATAAACAGTATATGGATCAAGAGTATTAAGCATATTATCGATTCCCGATTTAATGATCTTATCGGGATCAATCTCATCGACATAAAAAGCATTCAGCTCCCTGAAAAGAGAGAAAAAGATATCGAGGTTTTTTGCTATCCGGAAGTCGTGCGATTCCTGCATAAACAGAAACCCGGTGCTTATCCCCGCAAAAATCAATATGCTGAACAGAATTGTTATTCTTATTGTTTTTGTTTTTTTCATTTCTTACTGCAACTTTATTATAAACGGTGAAAATATAAAGAATATTCCGGAAAGAGTCTGATGTAGAAATAATTAATACAACTTTAACATTTTCTGCTTCTTTCTAAAATCATAACCCTGAATCTGTCAATTATTTCTCTCATTGCTGTTTCGATTGCCGGGAAATCCGAAATTACCTCCTTTCTGTAAATTACAATAAATACAATTTGGATATTTTCTTTTTCAAGGAGATCATAGAGAATATGTTTGTTTTTACGGTATGCTTCTCTCATCCTGCGTTTAAGCAGATTTCTTGTAACGGCAAGCCTGAATTTTTTTTTAGAGACACTGAATGCAATCTGTGCCGGGAATGGGAGTGACACGGAACTTATGTCCCAGACAACCTTAAAAAAATCTGAATAAAAAACTCTTCCTTCATCGAAAAGCGAACCAAGGATCTTTTGGCTGCAGAGTCTTTCGGACTTCTTAAATTTTTCTCTTGTGGCATTCATGAATAGAACCTGACCTTAAAAACCAGCCAGGTCTTCAGCACGGTTTCACCCGGGTGATTATTGTAAATGATCTTACTTTTGATTCCTGTTATGCTCTTTGAGGTAAATATCAAGAGCCATTGTCATTGAAGGGGCTTTTAGATTCGGAGCATTTATATCAAGTCTGAGTCCTTCTTGTTCCACAGCACAGGCTGTTGTTGGACCGAAAGCTGCAATTTTAATCTCTCCCTGGACAAAATCAGGAAAATTCTCTTTGAGCGATTTTATCCCCGAAGGACTGTAAAAAACAATGATGTCATATTCAAAGTCATTGATGTTGGAGAAATGGCTACTGATAGTTTTATATAGAGTTCCAATCATGTATTTGATGTTGCTCTTATCGAGCAGTTCGGGAATCTCTGCATTATGAGGGTCAGCAAGAGGCACAAAGAAATAATCCTCTTTGTGCTTAGAGATTACATCAATGAGATCCTGGAATTTTGCCTTTCCGTGAAAGATCTTCCTTTTCCTGTAGACAATATATTTCTGCAGGTAAAATGCAACATTCTCTGTGATGCAGAAATATTTCATTGTGTCGGGGACCATTATTCTAAGATCATTGCAGATCCTGAAAAAGTGATCTATGCCGGTTTTGCTTGTAAATATTACGGCAGTAAAATCAAGTATATTGATCTTTTGTTGCCGGAAATCTTTTATGGATACTCCTTCAACCTGAATAAAAGGTTTAAAATCTATTTTAAGATTGTATTTCTTTGCCAGATCATAATATGGAGATTTCACCTCCGAAGGTTCCGGCTGAGATACTAAGATCTTCCTTATTTTCAATGGTTTACAGTTTTAGTTTAACTTTCAAGCAATCTCTCATTATTATTCTAAAACAGTCCTGTAATGTATTTGATCAGAACCAGAACAGGTAAAAATTCCAGCGCACAAAGGTATAAAATCAAATAGAAAATTGAAATATTCTTCTTCAGAAAAATTAAAAAGAATCGGAATATGCGAATCAGATAAGTGATTGCATGAGTAAACAATCCTGCAAGAAACAGTGATTTAACAGAAAAGAAGCTGGTGTATAATACAAGTATGACAATGATAAATAATATTACTGCAAGGTACCTGTATGAATGGTATATTGTAATTATATATTCGCTGAACATATCCATCTCCCCGCTGATATTCCCGGTAATGAGACATAAAAGATGACGGAAAGTAATGGCGGCGGCTGTAATAATAAAACAGATGAACCAGAAAAGAATTCCGGGAATAATATCAGGAATAAATTCATAGAAATCAGCAATACAATATGCGAACAATCCTATATTCAGGAATGAGACCAGGTTTATGATTGTTGACTTCCAGTGAAACAATACCTGCATGTCACGTGATGCAGGATCGCCAACTCCATGGAAGAGAAAGAACCTTTTCATCTCGTGGAAAAATCTTTTATTAACGCTGCTGATATAAACATATAACACCGAAGCAGCCAATACTACAAATATTAACCAGTCTTCCCTCAGCGGCTGTGAGGGCAGCTCTTTTCCTTCCCGGAGGGTTTTACTTAATGACTCACCGGCTTTGAGTTCACTTTTACAGTTCTTTTCCGTAAAAACAAAAGGGAACCTGTTTAAGTACTGAAATTCAGAGGTGAGAATAAAATTTGCTGTATCGTAAAAAGTAATTACAGGTCTTGTGCCATCAGATATTGTATCAACCGGTTCAGGATTTTTCTTTAGCGGCCGGAAAGAAACACCGGAAGCCTCAATGGTATCGGATACCGTGAGAGAATCGGCAGAAACATCAATTTGCCGGACCGAAGTATCTGAAATATGTCTTATCGAATCCTGTTCAGAAATGATCATGTCGCTCACCGGCAATTTCGGATAAAATATTATTTGCCAGGCGGCTTGCTCCGATCCTGAATAATTTATTATTGAGCCACTCTTCGCCCAGGCAATAACTTACAATATGATAATAAAGCAAAGCATCACAAGCAGTTACAATACCGCCTGCAGGCTTGAATCCCACCTTTATACCTGTTTCGGAATAGAAGTCCGAAATTGCCCTGCACATTACAAAAGCCGTTTCAGGGGTTGCCGATATGCTTACTTTCCCAGTTGAGGTTTTTATGAAATCAGCACCTGCATCCATGGCAATCAGCGATGCCCTGAAAATTTGCTCATAATTCCCCAGCAGCCCCGATTCAATTATCACTTTAAGCAGCCTTTCACCAACAGCTTCCCTGATTTCCCGTATCTCGTCCGCTACCTTTTCATAGTCGTTCACCACGAAATATCCGAGGGGCATCACAATATCAATCTCGTCGGCGCCAGCCTCAATAGCCATTTTACATTCAGCGATCTTAATGCTCCTGAAGGTCTGTGATGTGGGAAAAGAACCGGCAACAGCCGCGATTTTAACATTCTTGTCCGCAAGTTTTTCCTTTACCACGGAGACGAAATTAGGGTAAACACATATTGCTGCCACATTTGGAATATTGCTGAACCTGCCCTGGTAACTGTTCACTTTGCCGGTTAGATGAATAATACTGCTTTTACTGTCAGTGGTATTGAGGCTTGTAAGATCAATAAGATTCAGGATTTTCATGAACAGTCTTTTTTCCGGTACTTCGGGAATGGAAGCTATGACATCTTTAAGTCCCTTCCTGATTTCATTATCAGAAGGACATGATTTGATTTGTTTTTGATATAATTTTGTCATAGTATTCAGGTTAAATCAATACAAATATCATGAACAGAAAGAATGGTGTCAATTTAATGCTTTTTGTTTTCATAACACTTTTATACACTAATTTTTAGTTTTGATGAAAATCAGGAAAACCGAATTTCAGATATTTTAATGAAAACCGACAGTAATTTTTCAGAAATGTCAGGTAAAGAGGAAATGTAAAAAGCTTTATGACACTTTCAGCTTCCTGTTTCTTGCAAGCGAAGCAAAAATTCCGAGTATACACAATACCGAGAATATTATAAATCCTGTTCTCATTGCGGCTATAAGACCGGGGTAGGTCTCAGGTACAATGGCATCATGTCCCAGGTAAAGAGCCAGGAGCATCATTGCTATTCCCATGCTGAGCATCTGGCCAACCATCCTCATAGTACCGACAACACCCGAAGCAACACCAAGATGCTTCTTCTCCACAGAACTCATGATGGCATTGGAATTGGGAGATGAAAAAAGTGCAAAGCCTATACCCATAGTAACCAGCATGATGATAATCAGATATATCGGGCTCATTTCATTTATAAAGCAAAGCATAATCAATCCCGTTGCAGTAAGCCCCATGCCGCATGATGCTATAACTCCCGGATTATATTTATCGGAAAGCTTTCCTGCCAGAGGCGATAACAATGCCATAATAACGGGTTGTGATATCATTATAAATCCGGCCGTCTGGGCATCAAAGCCTTTAAGATACTGTAGATATAGACTGATGAAAAAACCGGTGGCAGATGTGGCCGAATAATGTATCAACGCAGCTATTCCTGAAAATGCAAAAACCCTGTTACGCAGAATGAGCCTGACGTCAAAAACAGGATTATTGATCCTCTTTTCGAAAAGGAGGAAGAGTATGGCAAATACTAAAGCTGCATTCAGGAAGATCCAACCCTGAGCAGAGGGCAGCTTTGAAAAGCCATACATGAATGAAGCGATTGATACCCCGTAGATTACTGATCCTTTCCAGTCGAATTTCTCACCTTTCGCTTCTGCCCATTCCGGCTTCATCTTTTTGAATATCAGGTAGAGGGAAGCTATTCCTAGCGGAACAAGGAACACGAAAATGCTCCTCCAGCCAAAATAATGTGTCAGCAGTCCGCCTATGACAGGACCGCTTGACAGACCTGCATATACGGCAGTGATGTTTATTCCCATTGCTCTGCCGCGTTCTCCCGGCCCGAAAACAGAAGTCAGGATTGCCAGGCTGGTGCCAAAGATCATTGCCCCTGAAATACCCTGGATTATGCGAAATATTATCAGGGATTCGATGTTCCATGAAAAAATGATAAGGAAAGTCGATATAGTGAAAAGAAATATACCATAGGTGAAAATTTTCTTTCTGCCCACAATGTCTGCAAGTCTGCCAAAGGGCAGTAAAAACATTGCTGAGGAAAGGATGAAACTGCCTGGTATCCATCCAAGCTCTATTGCGGTGGTGTTGAAATCTTTATCTATTGCCGGCAGCGCAAGATTAACAGCTGAGCCAAGAAATGGAGTGAGAAATGCTGCAAATGCAGTTACGATCAGAACAGATCTTTTCAATGTTTTTTCATCAACAGGTCGGATTGTTTCCTGCATCAGTTATTATTCTTTATTTTTTGTGTCAATGATTATTGTAACAGGCCCATCGTTGTGTATATCCACCATCATCATGGCCCCGAAATCCCCTGTTCCAACCGGCTTGCAGAGAAGACCCGACAAGACTGAAACAAACCTGTCATAAAGTGGAATTGCAATTTCCGTCGGAGCAGCTTTAATATATGAAGGCCTGTTTCCCTTTTTTGTCTTTGCATGAAGTGTGAACTGGCTGATGACCAAAATATCCCCTCCTGTTTCCATAACAGAAAGGTTCATCACCCCATCGCTGTCATTGAAAATACGAAGTTGGACAATCTTGTTTGCAAGCCATTCAATATCAGAATCATTATCCGATTCTTCAATGCCGACAAACACCAGCAATCCATCGCCGATTTCAGACCTGATCTCATTTTTGATCGTTACAGATGCCCTGCTTACACGTTGAATAACAGCTCTCATTCATACTATTTTCAGGTCTGCAAATATATGCAATCAAATTTTAAAAAGTCCGAAAAGGTGTTTTATATTATATTTGCCGTGTTATACTTTCCGGATGGATTTTATTTCAATATTTGCTATAGCAACAGGACTCTCTTTCGATACATTTGCTGTCTCTCTCTCATGCGGTGTTGTTCAGTACAACAAGTGTTTGAAAATGTGCCTTTTGACTATAAAAGCTTCAATCTT
Source organism: uncultured Rikenellaceae bacterium (assembly GCA_964535035.1). GTDB lineage: Bacteria > Bacteroidota > Bacteroidia > Bacteroidales > VadinHA17 > LD21. The sequence continues at coordinate 8,487 of CAZHRV010000038.1, read as the reverse complement.
CTTTTTCTTCCTTCAAAGACAGCCATATCTGTAAAACCGGCTTTCCTGAGCAGGTTGTATGCCTCATCGAAAAACTGGCCGACACGGGACGGCATATGTGCATCGGAATTCACGCATACCGGAACATTTTCTTCACGGAAAACATTCAGAAAACGGCGGTCGGGATAAAAATCACCAACAGCTTTGTTTCTTCCGTTTGTATTAAGCTCAAAAACAACATCATGCTTTTTCATGGTTCTTGCCAGTTTCCTGTAGAGCGGTTCAGGATTGAAAGAAGGCTTATGCCCGAATATCCTTATCAGGTCGCAATGACCAATAATGTCGAAAAGTCCCGATGAGGCAGCCGCCATAACATACTCCATATATGATTCGAACAATTTATTGATATCTTTTCCTTCATAAAATGCCGGTTCCAGGTCAACAGTCTTGTCTCCGAGATAATGAATCGATCCAATCCTGTAATCAAGGTCGAAACGGCTTAGAAATAAATTAAGCTCTTGCTCCCTGCCGGGGGAAAAATCTATCTCGAGACCGGTTCTGACAGTGATGTTCTTTACATTTTTTTTCAGATTATCAATATGGGCAATATATTCATTGACCTTTTCAGGATGCATAACCCAGTCCTGATTTTCTCTGAACAATGAAAGATGTTCGGAAAAACCAATTTCTGATAATCCTGCCGAAATAGCCGGAGCAATGTAATCTTCAGGTGCGGCTTTCCCATCACTAAAACTTGTATGTATATGATAATCAGTTTTATAAAACATAACAAGCAAACCTTTTATTTTCCTTTTGGAAATTGGTTTATAAAGAAGGCCGAAATTTGACAATTTAACAAATCCGGCAATCAAATAATGATAACAGATCTACAGGAACACATACCCGTAACGAGATAATTGCAGCAACTAAAAAAGGACTGCTCCTATTGGAGGTCACGGGGTATGGAATAGACTCAGTGAATGGAAACTTCAGCGGAGGCGCCAGCGGTCTCTGGATAGAAAACGGGGAACTGGTTCACCCTGTAAAGGGTGTTACAACAGCCGGCCACGCATTTGACATTCTTAATTCTATCGATATGAACAGAACCAACACAGCACCTACATTCAGAGTAGCTGAGATGCAGATAGGGGGGAAATAATTGCCGGGATCACGGTTTAAGCAGATCTTTAAGAGCCTTATCCAGACTGTCAAATGTAAACTGCCAGCCCGTTTTTATTATTTTACCGGAAGATATACGGCTTCCCTTATTTTTTAGGGAAGAGCCTGTCCCGCGATAGCGGGAGGCCGGGGGATGGATTCATTAAAACCCCGGTAATGAACGACCTTAAATATTAGTATCAAAACAGATATTTGTATTAAAATCAAAATATCTTACTTTAGTGGTCTCAAAAAATACGACAATGGCAACATCAAGAAAACAGAACGGAATAGCAAATATCAAGAAAACAAAAGGAATAATTGCCATACTCACCGGTGGCGGAGATGTACCGGGACTAAACCCCGCCATACGTGCAGTAACGATACGTGCAAACCGTGAAGGATATAAGGTTATAGGCCTCAGAAGAGGCTGGGCCGGAATTACCGAGCTCATAAAGGACCCCAAGTACGATAACAGCAATAATTTCATCCCCCTTACAGATGATATAGTCAACAAGGCGGGCCGTACAGGCGGAACATTTCTTCATACTTCAAGAACAAGGCCGAGCCATATGCCAAAAGACAGTGTTCCTGAACATCTTAAGGGAACATACAATGCTGAAATGAATGACCTGACTCCCGAAGTGATAAAAAACCTTCAATGGCTCAACATTGATTATCTTATTCCTATTGGCGGCGACGATACTTTAAGCTATGGGGTTCATCTGTATAAAAAAGGAATAAATGTTGTTGCAATACCCAAGACAATGGATAATGATGTTCCGGGAACAGATTATTGTATCGGTTTCAGCACATGTGTTACAAGAACCATACAGATGACAAACAGCCTGAGAACATCAGCAGGCTCGCATGAGAGATTACTTGTCCTTGAAGTTTTTGGAAGGTATGCAGGATTCACGGCAATGCTTCCAACAATGGCAGGCTCCGCCAACAGATGTGTGATTCCAGAATATAAATTTGACATTAACCTCCTGACCAGATTGCTTGTTGAAGACAGGAATCAGAATCCAAGCAAATATTCTGTGGTTATTGTTTCTGAAGGAGCTATGTTTAAAGGAGGAGAGATGATCTTCGCTGACAGTGAGAGAGATGCTTACGGGCATGCAAAGCTTGGAGGTATCGGAGATGTAGTTTCTGCAAAACTTAAAGAGCTTTCAGGAAAATACAACAAAGGTAAAACGATAAATGTAATCAATCAAAAACTGGGATACATGGTTCGCGGCGGAGATCCGGATGCCCTCGACTCAATAGTGCCGATGGCTTACGGAAACCTGGCCCTTGACCTTATTCTGAAAGGTGTACACGGAAGAATAGTGGTTCTCAAGAACGGACGCTATGACAATGTACCAATAGATGTTGTAACATCTTCCAAGAAGATTGTCAAATTATCAGAGTATAATACGGAAAGACTGAGACCAATTTATCACAGTTTCGAAATGAAACCATTCCTGCTGATGGCTTCAGATAATTGATTTGGAACAGGGTATTGTCATAAAATCTACCGGCAGCAGGTACAGGGTTCTTTACAGTGAAAGAGAGATCACTGAATGTACAATAAAAGGAAAATTCAGGGTAAAGGGACTTCGGACAACAAATCCTGTAGCTGTAGGCGACAATGTACTTTTTGAATTTGATAAAAGTAAAGAGTCAGGAGTTATTACTGAAATTCTCGACCGGAAGAATTATATCCTGAGGAGATCTTCCAACCTGTCGAAAGAATCACAGATAATTGCAGCTAATATCGACCAGGTATTCCTGATGATTACCATTATTCTTCCGTCCACACCCATAGAATTTATTGACCGGTTTCTGATAACGGCAGAGGCTTATCGTATCCCGGCAATAATAATAATCAATAAAACAGACCTTTACGGACCTGAAGAAAATATGAAAATGGAATACCTGATATCTCTGTATGAAAAAATCGGGTATGAATGCTTCAGGCTCTCTGTGACCGGCAATACCGGGATCGATATAATAAAAACAATAATGAAGGATAAAATAAGCCTGCTGGCAGGCAACTCAGGAGTTGGCAAGACATCGTTATTAAACAATTTCAATCCTTCGCTCAATCTTAAAACAGAAAAGATTTCGGATTATCACAGGCAGGGAAAGCATGTCACAACATTTCCCGAGATGCACAGGATGCCGTTTGGAGGATTTATTATTGATACCCCCGGAATAAGGGGTTTTGGTGTGGTTGATATGGAGCGTAGTGAGATCTACCATTTCTTCCCCGAGATATTCAAAATTTCAAAAAACTGCCGTTATTATAATTGCCTTCACCTCGATGAGCCGGAATGTGCTGTAAGAGAAGCAGTTGAAAAAGGGATTATTGACCCCCTGCGATACAGAAGTTATGTCAATATCCTTGAAGACGAGAATCGCAAATACCGCTGATTTTAATAATTCATTATCTTTATACCAATTGCCGTTAAATAGCTGTATCAGATGAAGAAGATATTAATTATGGTTTATTCAGCATTCGTTTTAATAGTGCTGACTAATTATATCTATTATCAAAATCTGTATAATAAACAGATAAATTACATTATTACATTGCTGAACCGGCAGGTTCAAATAGTGGGACTCTCAGTTGACAATACCAACAATAATTTTCTAAGCGACATGAATGAGATCATCTTTTCAGAGGATCTTTTCAGGTTTTTCAGCAATCATGATGACCAGCAAAGAACCATTGAAAAAATGAAATTATTTTTTTCAAAGTATCAGAATTTTGTTACAGGGATAAAGCTGTATGATAATAACCGGAATGAATTTACCCTTAAAAAAGATGAGTCAAGCGACATAACCGACGAATGGCTTGAACAGCAATTTATCCTGCATGTACAGGGCAAGATCCTGGATATGGAAAAACTGATCAAGGAGAACAGAAAATTTGAATATTACCTGCCTGTTATTAAAGACAATGAAACTGTGGGCAATATTGTTGTTTCTGTCGATTACCAGAAATATTTCAATGAAATATTCTCGGTTTATAATCTTGAAGATTACCAGTGGCAGTGGGTCTTAAGTGACTCAGGAGATCTGATTTATGATAATGCAGGCCGGGGAATGAATTATTCGCAGATTAACGTGATCACAACCGCTATTGAGGATGGTTCAGTCGATAACCTGGTACACAGAGCCGATATTGACGGCAAATCAAAAAAAATAATATCATCCTATTATTCCACACAGCTTTTGCAGAGAGAAATAGGTATTGTATTTTCTGCACCTACAGAATTCTTTCAGAAATATATTATCAGGAATTCCATTATTATCGTACTTTGGACACTCATTCTTATCCAGGCTATAATATATGTTTTCAGGCGTTATATCAGGTCACAGAAATCTGAATCAAAACGACTGAGTGATTCGGAAAAAATGCTCTTTACACTTATTGAAGAGATGCCTGTCGGGGTTATAATACATAACAGGAACAGGGAAATAATAAAAGCGAATAATGTAGCTGCAACTCTCTATTCCTATTCAAATGAGGAAGAGATGAAGGGAAAAATATTTCCTGAAACTTCCATCCCGGATTTAGGAGATTATTTCTCAAAGAACGTTGGCGCCCCGTTTAATCCCGATCAGTTCGTAATAATCAAAAAGGAGATAGGAGAAATTATCCTTTACAGGAACAGTATCCCGGTAGTGTTTATGGGCGAAGAGGCAAAAATGGAGATACTAATAGATGTGACCATGCTGGAGTCTGCCAGGAAACAGGAAGTAAAAGCCAATGTGGCTAAATCTGAATTCCTTGCACGAATGAGCTATGAGATCCGTACACCGCTGAACGGGATTATTGGAATGACAGATGTGATAAACAAACATGAACTTAGCGGGGAGGTAAAAGAAATTGTAACACTTTTAAGGGGCTCAACTGAGGTTCTCCTGAATATCATCAACGATATTCTTGACTTTTCGAAAATAGAGACAGGCAAAATGATCCTTGATGAGATCCCGTTTGATTTGAGGGAGGAAATCGGTTATTGTGCCGACCTGGCCAAAACCTATTTAACAGGGAAAAATATCAGGTTTTCATATACAATTGAAGAGAGAGTTCCGGACAGTATAATTGCCGATCAATACCGGCTGAGGCAGGTACTGACAAACCTTATCCATCATTCTTCCAGTAATACTGAAAAAGGAGAAATAAGGCTGAAATGCCTGATGAGGGATAAAAAGAACGGAATAATCACTCTGGGGTTTGAATTGCTCGATACGGGAATGAAATTCGATAAAGCCAGCCTGAAAAAGATTTTCGGCGACTTCGTGAATATTGAATCAAAACCCGTCAAAAACAGTGATGAATCAGGCTTCGGCACCATACTTGCCAGACAGCTGATCGAATTAATGGGCGGCGAACTTATCGCTGAAAGCCCTTCAGGAATTTCAGGTGATGCCGGCACAAAAGTGAAATTCAACATAACGGCCTATTCTAACGACAGGGTTGTTAAAAACCTTAACCACGAAAATATCAGATCATTTGAAAATATAAAGACCCTTATTGTTACCGGATCACAAAACAGGGATGAAGAGATACTGAGCCTCCTGCATAAGCTGGGACTTGATATTTCTGTTACAACATTCCAGAAGATGACGGTAACGCAGATAAAGACAAATATAAATTCTACGAACGAAAGGTATAACTTTATTGTAATTTTTGATGAAGTTGAATTTGATGGATTCGATGTCGCCAGGACAATATGGGAAAATAAACTGTCGGACAGGATAATAATACTGATGATCAGCTCAAACGACCTGAAGGGAAATTATCTTAAATGTCACACAATGGGGATAGATCATTATCTGGTTAAGCCATTTAATATCAGCGAAATGACTGAAGTGATAAAGGAAAGCTTTCCATATGTTGATACTAACCAGGTCTCGTCAGAGATAAGTGATATTCACAGTGATATTAAAATACTGGTTGTTGAGGATAACAAAATGAATCAGATGGTGATCGTCAAAATGCTTAAAACACTTGGCTATTCAAGTGATATTACCGATGACGGTTATTCAGGATATGAAAAGGCTACAGAAAAGCACTACGATTTGATTTTCATGGATCTGATGCTTCCCGAGTTAAATGGTTACGATTCAGCCCGGAAAATACTTGTAGCTGACCCGTCAACCCTGATAGTAGCCTTCACTGCCGACAATATGCCTGAAACAAGGAGAAAAGCAGAATTATCAGGTATTAAAGAATTTATTGCCAAACCCATAAGGATCGACGAGCTGAAAAAGATCTTTGCAAAATATTTTAAAAATATCTGACCGGGCAATTAATTTCTTTTCATCTATGAAATTTGCTCCCCTTGAAAAAATTGATATTTCCAGGTTCCTGAGTCTTGCAGAAAAGATACCGGTGGTGGATGTCAGATCTCCGTCGGAATTCAATTCAGGGCATATTCCGGGTGCCTTCAATATTCCCCTGTTTGATGACAAGGAACGTGAAACAGTAGGTATAAAATATAAAAAAGAGGGACGAAGCAAAGCAATCATTGAAGGGATTAAACTTGCAGGCCCGAAGATGCATTTTAAACTGCACGAAGCCCTTAAAATAGCAAAGGATGGCAAGCTCCTGGTACACTGCTGGAGAGGCGGGATGAGATCTGAAACAATGGGCTGGCTCTTTTCGCTTGGCGATATAGATACCGAAATACTCGACAGGGGCTATAAGGCATACCGCAACTATATTCTCACTGCTCTTTCGGAAAAGCGCAAAACAATTATTCTCGGCGGTATGACCGGGAGCAGCAAAACGCTTATCCTGCGTCACTTAAAGAAACAGGGTCAGCAGGTCATTGACCTTGAGGAACTTGCAAATCACAAAGGCTCAGCCTTCGGGGCGCTGGGACAACCCCCGCAGCCATCCTCAGAACATTTTGCAAACCTTCTTTTCAATGAATGGAAACAGATTAACAAAAACCTTCCGGTATGGATTGAGGATGAAAGCCGTAACATAGGTAATGTATTCATGCCGGATGACTTTTATAATAATCTGCAGGATTCCCCAACGATTATCCTGCTTATGAAAATAAAGAAAAGGTTGCCGCGGCTGATGGAAGAATATTCAACATATCCTCCTGAATTACTGAAAGAATCAATAATGAAAATAAATAAACGGCTTGGCGGAGATAACACAAAAGATGCGCTTGATGCTGTTGATAAGGGCGATCTGGCAAAAGCCGTGGAGATTGTTCTGAAATATTATGACAAGGCCTATTTATATGGCATCAAACGAAAGAATACAAAAAAACTTATTTCTATTGAAACGGTAACAGATGATGTTGAAGTTAATGCCGGTCTGGTACTAAATGTTGCTACAAAGATTACCTGGTAAATGATATTATTTACTATTTACCGGGATCTTCTCTTTTGATCCATTTGTATATCCTGTCAGATCTCCTCAGGTAATCAGGTATTTTAACTGAGCAGAGCTCTCCTTTCAGCGCTTTTTCAGTCTCCTTAAGATCAACTCGTATTTCACCGACTGTATGTTCAATAACCCCGGTTGTGGGACCGATTATCAGGATGATATCACCCCTGTTCAGATTGCCGGCTTCCACCTTTATCTCGGCCACTTTCAACCTGGTAAAATAATTGGTGACTTTTCCGATATAGACCTTCTTCCTGGTAGCTGCAGACCCGTACCTCGAATTCCATTCCCCCAGTTTTTGCCCGAGATAATAACCACCCCAGAATCCCCTGTTAAATACTGATGAGAGTCTCTCATTCCAGACATTTATTTTTTCTGCATTATATGTTCCTTCTAATACGGCTCTTACTGCTTCATCATAACATGACGAGACAATCTTTACATATTCTGCAGAACGCGCCCGTCCTTCTATCTTGAATACCGTTGCACCGGCATTGATTATTTTATCAATGAACCCTATTGTACAAAGATCTTTAGGCGACATTATGTTTTCATTGTCTATTTCAAGCTGATATCCCGATTCCTTCTCAGTTACAATATAGGATTTACGGCAGGTCTGATAGCAGTTTCCCCGGTTGGCAGACCTGTTATTCTCGTGGAGACTGAGATAGCATTTCCCGGAAACAGCCATACAAAGCGCTCCATGAACGAACATTTCGATCCTCACGGGATCCCCCTTCGGGCCCCTTATATCCTGTTTGCTGATGGTATCAGAAATCTTTTTTACCTGGTCGAGATTAAGCTCCCTGGCAAGAACCGCAACATCGGCCCATTGTGAATAAAACTTCAATGCTTCGGCATTTGAAATATTCAGCTGGGTTGAAAGATGTACTTCGATACCGGATCGGAAAGCATAAGTAATCACCGAAAGATCGGAAGCA
>CAZHRV010000037.1:0-12803 GCA_964535035.1 uncultured Rikenellaceae bacterium | reverse complement strand
GGATGGTGTAATAACTTTTTCCGGCAAACTACTTTGTTCCAGTACATTCTCGCCCTGTTTGCCGAAAGCCATCAGCAACAGGGCAAGCACCGGAAGAAAGGCCACCACTTTCCAACGCCTTGCTTTGCAGGTTTTTGATTTGTTCATCATAGCAATACGTTTTTTAATCTGATAATTATTAAAACTATTCGCAATCGCGAACGATTGATGTCCAACACATTTTTGAATAATCAGCAATTGGTATTTAGTCAAATCGACTCCTGAATTAATAGTGTGTTCATCGGCTTGAAACTCGTGAATATCTTTCAGATCGCGACCCATACGGTAAACAAACGGATTAAACCAGTAGATGATTTTAACCAGTTCCATCAGCATCAGATCATAAAAATGCCCCTGTCTGATATGTGATAATTCATGGGTAAGGATTGCTTCGGAATTGGTGTCGTAATCGTGTTGCGAAATCATAATAAGCCGTCTTAATGAAAAGGCTGTGATATCCCCATTCAGAATCATTAACCTAATTCCATTTAAATTAGTCTTGCGGGCCTTTTTAAACAACTGCAGGAGCGATAAAATATTAGAAACAAATAGAAAAATTGAAATGAAAACACCAGCCAGATAAACGAAAAATAAAACTGTTTCAGTTGAATTATCATTTGGCCTCTTATCTGAACCTGTCATAGAAGGATAGATGGACACAGGTTCATTCATTTGAACAGATTCAATGGTATTTCTCTGAAACAGTGGCTCTAATTTAATTGGTAAAGTGGAGTGGTATGTTAGTGGCAAATTAATAAAAGGGATAACTACTGAAGCAAATACAATGAATAATAATGCAATTCGTCTGAGTCTAAAAAAGGTTTCTTTCCACATCAGCAAACGGAAGAATAGATATAACAGACTTAAAATCAATGTCGATTTTAACAGGAATAACAACCAGCTGTTCATTTTTCTGCTTTTTTAGGTGATTCTGCCTGACGGATTAATTCCCGGATTTCTTCTGTTGAAATATTCTGTTCTTCAACGAACATTGAAATTACTGATGAATAAGAGGAGTTAAAATATTTACTCACCAGGCTTTTAATAGAACTCTTGCGGAACTCCTCGCGTGAAATTACGGCAAAGTAGCGGTATGTATTTCCAAACTGTTCGTGACCTATAAAGCCCTTTTCCTCCAACCGGCGCACAATGGTAGAAATAGTGTTATAGTGCGGTTTTGGGTCAGCTAACAGTTCGATAAGGTCTTTGACAAACATGGAACCTTTTACCCAAAATATTTCCATAATTTCTTCTTCACGATTGGTCAGATGTTTCATAATATTGGATTTGTATCTGTAAATATAACTATTATTTTTAGTTTACCAACTATATTTAGTAGTTTATTTACTTAAATTAATAGTTAAAAGTTATTTTGAAATCATTTGTTGAGGATAATCTTGATTTGAAGGTTATGTTTAGGCGGTATTTGTCAAGAAGGATAAAAGCTTGATATAAAGGCGAATCTGTCAAGAAATCCCTTCCCGCTTAAACATAACGGCCCGGCAATAAAATTAGTAGGTGTTTTTGCAGAGCAGGTGTGACAGCCTCCCGTTTCACGGGACAAGTCGTCCCGCGTAGCGGGAAACCTATCAATTTTATTGTCCGTGTTAGCACAAGTAATTTGTTAACAGTCAGGATATAAATCAATATATCCATGGTACTAATCGAAATGTTTTTTTCATATAATCGGAATATTCTATCCCGAACTGATCAACTAATAATTTCTCTTCAATTTTTATTCGATAGAGCATAGCAAATATAACGGGTAGACAAATTATCAGAAGACTTATCCAGTTATTCAGGGATATACCAAAACCAATAAAGGATAGTATTGAACCGGTATAAGAAGGATGACGAATTAATCGATATACTCCATCTTTTTTGATCTTATGGTTATTACGAATTGTAACATCAACAGTAAAAAATCTGCCTAGTGACTGGATTGAAATAAACCTGAATATCATTCCACTTGCTATTAGAAAAAGACCAAAATATGGAATCAATATGTTACGGCTAATTGGTAATAATATAAAAATGGCAGACAATATTCCAAGAGAATTTGCAAAACCAATGGTAATCCAAATAATTCTGATAGTTCCTTTATCCAAGTTCTTTTTATCATCTTTTCTGGAATGAAATAGTCTATTCAATAGTATTTCCGATAGGAACCAAATTGACCAAATAATTACAAAAACCGTCATTTCAATATTTTATTACAAGTTTACAGCTTAATTATAATATCGTGCTTCTATTGTCTTGAATGATTTTGGATTAATTGTGTTGGCAACAGTTTGAATTTTAAAGCCAATAAGTAATGATGAGAATTCATGCTTATCAATATTATTGCTAAAAAATCTTTTAATTAGAATAAAGATTAAAAAATTGTTCAGTATCCCTAATATCTTGTACACCTATAATCCAACAAACTTCAGATAGGTCTGAGAAATCCAATCCTCCAGCCGAAATTGCCTCGTTATTATAACGTCCCTCTTTTCCATTGTATTTATTTGACAAATCTGTAGCAAGTTGCCATATTTCAATCAATTTAGGATTCTTGATTTTATCTTTCCAGTAGGTATAACCAGGGTCACGAAATCCCGGTGTTCCGTTTCCAACAGCATTACCATCAGGTATTTTCTGATAATCAGTGTTTTTCTTGACAAATATAAGGCTTTCAGAGGTTGTCGATTTTTCATTCCAATCGCTATGCTGCACCACATGAATACGTTGCGAGGTATTTATTTTAAGTAAATCAGTTTGAATAGCTTTTATTAGTTCAGCTGTAAAATCTGATTGACCTGCCTCCGCAATCCAAATATCACCTTGACTATTAAGAGTTGTTTTTACTATTTTCTTAACTTGTTCAACTGCAGGCTTAATATTATTATGTGCGTCTGTCCAATTGCCTCCAAAGGCCAGCTGAAATAAAGCATTTGGTGGAACATATAAACCTCCTTGAATACCATAAGTACCAGCTACTGCATGATACTTTATTCTTGAAAAATTGGAATCTGACAATAGAGTAGCTAAGGCAGCAACAGTATGAAGGTCATCCACGTCAGTTTTGCAATCAAATTGCATTATTAATAGGTCTTTCTCTATATTAAATCTTCCAGGCTGTGAATAACTCTTATCCACAACATTGCTTTTGAAAGATATGAAAATTGTCGCTATTGCAATGTAAATGAGTGTTTTTGACTTCATCATTTTGTGATTTTGTTATTATATCGTTTTAAAATATTCATGCACAACATTCATAATTCATTCGTTTATAGAAATTTGTTTCTCAGGGTCGTTTTGTAAAAAACTGTTTGTAGGTAAAAATTGCCGTCAACTTGTTTTAAAGTTAATAGAATTGCATTATAAGATCAAAACAACCGGTCGCTTAGAAGCCCTTATTTCCTGCCATTCTTTTAAAGTACCGCCCTGTCAGTTACAAAAGCATTCTAAAGAATTTAATGAGCCTTACTATAAATAGAATATGCTAATGTCTGACAACAATATATATTGAAAAAACCTTGCGGAGGCAATGACTTTAGTAAAAGTACGAGATATTTACAATATAAGTCAAATTTATTTTTACCACTCAACCAGATCCCCCTTTTTTGAGAGTCCCGATGTATGTTTTAGCACGAATAAGCTTCAGATGTCATTGAGAATTTATCGGAAAGTTTAATTGGACGCATTATCAATTATAATATACCCGGCTTTTGCATTATGCTAAAAATGCAGGTTAAATCCTCCAAAAACAATTATTCCCGGCATTGGATAAGCATAGTTTATATAATATTTTTTGTCAGTCAGGTTCTCACCCTTTACAAACACGTCAACATACTTGTTAATCAAATAAGATACTCTGGAGTTTAATAATGTATAACTGTTCTTTTCTTCAGGAGTTATTCGGGTATAGAGATTGTGAATGTGCTGAACGGAAACGTTTATTGAAAATTTGGACCTTTTATATGTTCCACTCACGAACAACTGTTGTTCAGGAGAGGCAATAATGGGTTCTTTCATCGAAATATAGCTGTAGTTTCCGTTAAGTGTCAACTTATCAGTCGGCCTGTAAGTTCCGGCAAATTCGATACCGGTATTGTTAAATTTACCTGTATTTTGATATATTGTACCATTGGTTCCGGCGACAGTCTTTATAAGATTGTCTCCGTCGGCTTTGAACACAGTCAGCTCGAGCGATAGCTTGTTCCCCAGCAGTTTTTGTAAAACACTGATTTCATAATTCACCATCCGCTCCGGTTGTAAATCATCATTCGCCGTGCCCCACATGTAAAGTTCCCGTATCGTAGGACTTCGAAATCCTTTGGCTACCGAGGTTTTTATTGTAGTGGTCAACGCAGGATTATAGGCTAATCCTGCTGTTGGCACAGGTTCATTACCAAAGACACTGTTATGTTCCAGTCTGAAACCGGCATTTAAAACCAGTTTTGTGAATAACTCCTGCTGAATATATGCGTAACCAGCCATTTCCCGGACTGTTGTATCGCTAAAGACCATTCCGTTACCGTTCATAGCTTTTATGTTTTCGGCAATTCCTCCATATTGTTTATAATCAGTACCTACCGTAATTGTATTTCCTTCGAAGAGGTTAAAAGCCTGATAAAATACAATGCCATAGTTTTTATCTTTGGAGTGAAATCCATCGGTTATATTATGTTCTCCAAAGTTGTAAAAGAATCGCAGGGAACCGCTTGTCTTACCGAATTTGTTATCGAAAGAAACGGCCCCCATACCACGTGTAATATCGATTGTATACCCGGCTTTTGAATCTTCCGGACCCGGATCAGTATCATCAAAATTAGCCAGACTGAAATCAGCATTAATATTGAAGTGGCTGCCGATATCATAACCCATTCGTAAGTAACCGTTATTTATCTTAAAATCAGATGAGTCACGATGACCATCGGTCTGATCATGGTTAAATGATGCAAAAACATTAAATCCGTTCTTTTTAACTCCACCGTTCACCATATATTTTTGAGTATTGTAAGAACCATACATAACACGGGTATTCGCTTTGAAACCATCTTCTTTTTGTTCCTTTGTAATAATATTAATTACACCACCCATCGCGTTTGTTCCGTACAGTGTTGAAGCGGGGCCGCGAATAACTTCTACTTTTTCAACATCAGATGCTTCATAGGCATCAGGTAACGGATGCCCCATAATGCCCATAAATTGGGGATTTCCGTTAAGTAATATCAGAACTTGTGTGTTCGGACTTCCCCCGATACCACGAAGAGAGATTTGACCAGCTGCACCCGTAGATACACCAAAACCGGTAATCCCCCTCTGAGTAACAAATAAACCAGGCACCTGTTCAGATAAGACAGGTAATAAAGCTGATTCGGAACTGTTTCCAATTTTCTCTTTCGAAATAACCGAAACAGTTAATGGAACATTATTACGGTTCACAGATGTCTTTGACCCGGTTATCACAACTTCATCAATATTAATGGTATCTTTTAAAATACTTTTGTTCTGCTGTGAAAATCCCGAATTTGTAATTATCACAACTGTAATCATAAATAAAAAAATATTCTTTTTCATTGATTCTTAAATTAATGTTACGTATTTCTAATTTCGTGTTACCGCATCCTCAAAAAAATTATTCTGTCCGGCTCATCACCAGTTTACCGTGAATAATCCCTTTAATCCCGATTAATTTATCAGACAGTTCGGTTAACCTGTTTGCTTTACCTTTTACTGCAATGATCTCAAGACAATTATCATGATTTAAATGAAAATGCTGAGATGACAGGATGACATCAAAATAATCGTGTTGAATATCGTTCGATTTGGTCGTCACATCTCCCTTATGATGGTTATAAAGCATTACAACTGCTCCGGCAACTACTTTATTGCAATTCCATTTTTTTTCTACCAGATTTTTTTCTACTAAATGACGTATTGCCTGCGAACGATTAGGTAAATTATTTTCAATAACAAAGCTATTCAGGGCTTTCAGTAATTCTTTATCTAAACTGACTCCAAAACGGGCTAAAGGCATAGTGTTATCATTTATAATAATCGTAGCATAAAACTAAGAAATTAAATATTATGAACAAAACTAAATTATATGTTGAATCAGGAAAGAAGTTTATAACTCTGTTACAAACCTTTTATTTGCTGCAGATTGAAAGAGTTTATTTATGCGATTCATTGAGTTTGATTTTTATCTTTGCTTATAAGTGTAGATTCCTTAAGTTGCGTGGAGAGGAAAATACCAACAAGCATAAAACCGATAAGTACAATCAAAGGCCTGGTCATAGAGCCTGTTAATGAAGACTTAAAACTATCCATACTAAAAATAAAAACAATTCCGGAGATCTGTCCCATAAGAATAAGCATGCCATTTGAGGCGCCTTCCGATGCCGGAAAGGTTATTTCAGCACCGTACTGGAAACCAATTGGGCCTGCGCTAAGTAAGAAGAATCCTAATATCATTCCGGAAGCAAGAAGAAGCCAGTAGCTGGTAGCAAAAGTAATGCCTGCAAGTCCTAAGATAGCGCCGGCAATAGCAACTGTGATAAATGGGACTCTTTTCCTGTAGTGGTCAGAAAGAAAAGGAAGAATGAGAGCCCCAAGAATGCCGCCCAAAATCATAAGTCCTCCGGTAATTCCAGCCTGAATGGACGAAAATCCCCGTGGCCTCACTATATCCTCAATCCACGTAGTCACACCGTTGAATACACCTAATCCAATAAAGAAGATGAGCATTAGCCACTTAAAATCTTTGGTGGTCAGGATATGTTTAAGACCATCAAAAACCGGAGAACGTTCCTCCTGATCGGGAGGACAAGGGGCTGAAGGTGGTCCTTCTTTCATCAACACAAGAAAGGTAATCGCTGCTATAACCGATAGAGCTCCATAAATATTAAGCATTCCTCTTATGCCAAAACCATTAGTAAGATAGGGTGTAAGAGTTATCCCTGCCAAAATACCAATGTACATTGCCAGGGTTCCGAGACCTGCCGCGGTGGCCCGCTCCTCAATTGTGAACCAGCGGGCAGCCAATTTTGTAATTGCATTGAGAATGAATGGCTGACCTATGGCAATTCCAATTTGTGACAAAAGCAACATATTGTAGTCGATAGCAACCAATCCACGTAACAATCCGAATAAACCTGTAAAAACAGTACCAATTCCTACTCCTATTCGAATTCCATATTTATCGATAATCCATGAAGCCGGGATTGAGACTACGATGTAAACGATCATAAAACACATGGAGAGAATACCTATCTGTAGGTCCGAAACACCATAATACCTGGTTGCATCACCTGTTATCGGTGCAAAAGTTATCCACAAGAGCTGGTTAGCAGCTGCAATAAACATATATGCACTAAGCATGATCCAACGATAACCGTACACTTTGAATTTTTCCATTTGAAATGAAACATTACACCATTGTGAAGATCCTGAATCTATATTATCTTCTTAAACACAGTCAGTTAACCCAGGTAGGTCTTTAATACTCTACCTATCGTAGTATACTTTAATTTTATGATCGACTTGGCTTTTATTTGCCTGACCCTTTCTATTGTCAGATTAAATTCCTCACCGATTTCCGTTAGTGTGTGCGCATGTTTGCCGTTTAATCCAAAATAAAATCTGATAATATCGGCTTCTCTTGGGGTCAATTTATTAAGGGCCCTGTCAATTTCTTTCCTTAGGGAATCCGTTAACAATTCTTTATCAGGGCAGGAAGCATCTTCGTTTAATAAAACATCATACATATTCTCTTCTTCATCCTGGACAAGCGGAGCATCCAATGAAATATAACGCCCGGCGTTTTTTATGGCTGATGTCACATCAGTAGGAGTTAGCTCTAAAGCCTGTGTTATCTCATTGATACTGGGTTCTCTTTCATACTTTTGTTCCAGTTCAGCAATGATCTTTTTTACTTTATTGATAAGACTTATTCTGTTTAGGGGGAGCCGTACAATTCTGGACTGTTTAGCCAGTGCATAAATAATACCTTGTCTGATCCACCAAACGGCGTAGCATATAAACTTAAAGCCCCTTGTTTCGTCAAATCGTTGTGCTGCTTCGATCAAACCAAGATTTCCTTCATTGATCAAATCCGCAAGACTCAAGCCCAGGTTCTGATACTGCTTTGCAACAGATATAACAAATCTGAGATTTGCATTTATCAGACAATCCCGTGCCTCCATGTCCCCCTTATGTATTCTTCTGGCGAGGGATACCTCTTCTTCTGCAGTAATCAGCTTAATTTTGGCTATCTCATTCAGGTATTTGTCCATGGATAGGTTCTCCCTGTTGGTAACCTTCTCGATGATTTTCAATTGCCGCATTTTAAGGAGGATTTAGGCTTGTTACAGATATGTAAAAATACTATTTAAAGGTACCACTTATTATAAGGAAAATTCATTTTCCCCCGGGATTTGCTGATCCTGCTTTATAATGGAGTAATGATTGATTGAGAACGGGATAGTCTGCATGTGAGAAAAGATCTGTCAGGTCAGCTATCAGGCTCTTTACTTTCTTTATACTCCTTTAGCAAAGATTGGAATATCTCTTTTACTGATGATATGTTAGTCGCTTTGAAAGCATTGCTTCCGGCAAAAGCAATGCCATTTTCAAAATTCCCCTTAAGTGCATTTATAAGTGCAATGATAATGCAATAAGGGCTTTTGGTAATGTCACAAGTCTTGATACATTTAAACGGACATTTTTTAGGATGTTTTTTACCAGCTTTCACCTTTGAAAGGAAATTGCTTAAAATAGCCCGCCCGGGCATACCAACAGGACTCTTTATTATTTCAATATCCTTTTCACCGGCATCAATATATGCCTGTTTGAATGCAGGTGAAGCATCACATTCATCTGTAGTTACAAACCTGGTTCCCATCTGAACACCGGATGCTCCCAGCTTCATTATGTTATTAATATCCTCACCTGTATAGATCCCCCCTGCTGCAATAAGCGGTATAGATTGATTGTATTTTTCTTCAAAAGGTTTTAGCTCATTAACGATTTCCGGAACAAGCTTTTCAAGTGCATAATCCTTATCTCCGATTTGTTCCTCCTTAAAGCCGAGATGACCGCCTGCCTTCGGTCCTTCAACAATAACGGCATCGGGCAGATAATCGTAGTTTGCCTTCCACTTTTCACATATTATCTTAGTCGCTCTGGCCGATGATACTATAGGTGCGAGTTTTGTAATACTGTCTTTCTTTAAAAAGGATGGCAAATTAAGCGGAAGTCCTGCACCTGCAATAATGATATCTACCTTTTCGGAGATAGAAGTCTTTATCATATCCGCAAAATTTGTCATGGCAACCATAACGTTAACACCTATGATACCAAGTGTTTTCTCCCTAGCTTTGCGTATTTCCTCCTTAAGTCCGAGAATGCTTGCCTCAAGAAAGTTTTCAGAAAAGTCTTTGTATAAAAGTCCAAGCCCGGCGCTTGAAATTACCCCAACCCCGCCTTCATTTGCTACGGCGGCTGCCAGTCCGGAAAGTGAGATACCAACTCCCATTCCACCCTGAATGACTGGAACAGCAATTGAGAGACTCCCGATTTTTAATGCCTTCATTTATCGTTTTTACAATCGCATTTTTTGGTTACGATAAACAGAGCTATGGCCAGCAGCAGGAAGCTGTTTGCAGCATGGAAAAAATTCACAGCATGATTAAAACCCAGAATTCCTTTTCCTATTAAAAGAGAAATACATGCAAGCAGGATAATTATAGCTGCAATTGCAGCAGAAACCCATGCTATCCAGTTAAGTGCTTTCATAAGAATATAGTATTGGTTATCTGTATAATAATACAATTATGCAATATGAAAGGTATGAATTATTAAGATATAAATCAATAATTTCATAATACTAATAGCATATTATAACATTTTGGCATCAATTTTATACACAAAACACCTTTAAATCTTACTTTTATCATCGACACCTGTCAACTGGAGACTTATAATTTTCCCCTGAGTATGATTTGGACCTATCATATTGGTGACTTTAAAACTGAAAAAAATCCTGTCATCTATTATCTACAAAAGCCGGAAGTATTGATCACATATGGCCGGCCAGATTATAATTAACTTATAAAACTATACAACAGGTATATAACTCCGCCATTTAGTGGTCAATATTATCCGGCGAACTATGGTCAATGCCACTGGCTTTTCCACTTAACCATCATATGAGTTTAAATTCACGCGGTAATGGCCTCTGTTGCGGATTTCCGCCCGATTGCATCCACTGCAACAACTTTGAATTCATTTCCCGAATTAATTTCATAGCTGAAAGGATCTTTGGAAACCTGAGGAAGATGCCTGACTGTTCCAATAATCTTGCCATCGCTTAATATTTCATAATGTGAAATGGGTTCATTACCTGCATAGCTGGTATCCCATGATAATTTTACTCCATCTGACTTCGTGAGTTTAGCATTTCCCGGAGGAGTTAAACCCTTGTCAGTTAACTGAAAATAATTTGTTTCACCATTACGTGCGCGTGCACCTATCTTTTCAAGTTCACGTCTTTCATTTTCACTCAGTGCATCGGGTTTGATCTGCGCAGCATAATAGTTTTGGACAAGCTGACATTTAAGGGGATTGTCATTTATCTCACCAGTACCTATGATGAGTGTATGTACACCAGGTGTGGTAAGTGCATATTCAATCAATGGTTTACTTGGAACCGATTCAGTTCCTATTATTCTAACCACATCATCAGGTTTATTTGACCATCCTGGTTCTTTGGTATACATTGCTCCATCGGCAAACACCTTCATACCTATCACTCCCATGTTCCTGGCTTGTGCAACAGGGATAACATTGTACTGCATATTAAGGTAGCGCCGGTCATTTACGTTGATTGCAACAAGCATTCCATCCAGAAGATCCCATCTGTCGCGCTGAATCATTTCCATCATGGCAGGAGCATTGTTATGTCCTGAAAATCCCAGATGCCTAACAAGTTTTTCCTTATCAGGATTCAGACCGGTAATGTTGGTGCCATCCCTGTAGTCACGAAGAGCAACCAGGGCACCAAAATTTTCATTTATACCAAGGGGTGTTTCAAGACCTTTATATAAAACATCCACCTCTTCAACGGTGGTAAGATTATGAATAAGTATCATATTTACATATGCTCCTTCCGGATAGCTTCCGTCATCGTTTCCAAACATCAGGGAAAGAGAGCGTTTCAGATCAGCCACGGCTCCCTCCCCATGATTGCCGTCTGTGCTGTTCCAGACTTTGTCAAGTTTCGGATAATCTCCTTTTGCCCACCGAACCATTGTTTTCGTTGTCAGGAAGATGGAATCCCTGAGTTTTTGATTGTAATTTTTCTGTCCCGGAACCAGATTAAGTCTCCGGAAGGCTTTTCCGTAATTTTTCTGACTTGGGCCATAAACATTCGAGGTATCGTAATAATTAATTCCCAGATCAAAAGCTTTTAATATGATGTCAACAGGTTCAATACCATCCGGAGTCCACTGTAGTGAACTTTGTCCTCCAAGTCCTATTGTAGTAACATCAAAATTGATTCGTCCGAAACGGCGTTTCATAGGAGAAGGAATGGTAGTTGAAGTGCAGGAAAGGGCAGGCAATAATGAAACTCCAGCTGCAGTCGCTGCTGAAAGTCTCATAAATTCACGTCGTGAAAGTTTGGATCTTGTTTTTATTGAAGCCATAGCCGGGTAAGTATAAATATGATTAAAAACTGATAACAAATTTACGAAAACTACCTGCATCCTGCAACTCAACATAAAATCTTTTGGAACCGGAGAAAATAAATCCCTTCCCGGACTGATTCGCCCGGCAATAGTTAAAATGCACTGTAAGGAAACTGCAAAAGCCGGACCTCTTGACCACACCTGCCTGGTTCAATTGCAATTTTCATAAATAATTTAACAACAAGCACTTAATTCCGGCAAAGGATGGTCAATTTACTCCGGCCAAAGGTGGTCAGAGCCACTGGCTTTTTCAATCATTCATTTTAATATGCTTAATTCAATAAATATAGTGATGATAAAATATATATTTGAGCTCAAAAAGCCACAAAGACTATGGAGCCGTTGCTATTCATCATTATTGCATTAATCCTTGGGACAATCACCAGGCATATACTCAAGAAGATGCCTGTCCCATATACCGTATTGCTGGTAGTTATAGGAGTGATCCTTGGTGTGATATCACGGTTTCACGTCACATCAAAATCAGAGTTTTCTGTTGTTTTTAATTCAATTTCATGGGCCGGGTCCATCAATCCGCATGTAATATTTTTCATATTTCTCCCCACTCTTATTTTTGAGGCGGCTTTTGGGATGGACTGGCATACATTCCGCAAGACATCAGTCAATGCGGCACTGCTTGCGGGACCTGGTATTATTATATCGTTGGGAATCACAGCAGTTTTATTGATGGGGATAAAAGGTTTAAATATCGGACTGATTAACTGGACCTGGCCCATTGCTTTTATGTTCGGGGCTCTTATTTCAGCTTCAGATCCTGTTGCTGTGGTTGCTATATTGAAGGAGATGGGAGCCAGCAAGAAACTCTCGACATTAATAGATGGTGAAGCAATTCTGAATGACGGTACTGCTATAGTCCTGTTTATGGTTTTTTATCTGCCATTATCAGGGCAAAATGCTGAGATGAATCCTTTTCTCGATTTTCTGAAAGTGGCTATTGGCGGAACTCTTTTTGGTTTGATAATGGCCAGGCTGGTGATGTTCTGGCTCAAGAAAGTCTTTAATGATGCT
>CAZHRV010000036.1:0-3860 GCA_964535035.1 uncultured Rikenellaceae bacterium | reverse complement strand
TCTAAAAAGTATTTTTCTTGCCACAAAGGCACCAAGGCACTAAGGTTCACCAAGACTAAGTCTTTAAATATGAAATCTTTGTGATTCTTGGTGTCTTGGTGTCCTGGTGGCAAATGCATTCATTT
This sequence comes from uncultured Rikenellaceae bacterium, assembly GCA_964535035.1. Taxonomy (GTDB): domain Bacteria; phylum Bacteroidota; class Bacteroidia; order Bacteroidales; family VadinHA17; genus LD21. The sequence goes on along the minus strand of CAZHRV010000036.1, from coordinate 3,735 downwards.
ATTATTTTCGGAGTGGCCTCAATTATTGAATCTTTGAATTACTGAATCAATAAAACCATGAATCCTGACTATGTAAGGATAAACACTATAAAGTAAGCTATTTAAATAAAAAAAGGATGAAAGAAAATAACAGGGTGGAATACCCCGGATGATATTATCCGGCTACGATTTCACAGGGATTGTGCTTTTCCCGGCTAATTCAGCTCCATATTCGGTACCACTAAAAGTATCTTTCCTGATATTAAGAGCCAGTACAACCGGTTTTGTCCAGACTTTCTTTTTGTATTCCTGAGTTTTCATTTCTTCATTAGAATTCATAAACAAATGTAATAATTTTAAATATAAATTTAATCCTTTTAGAAATATTTTCTAGAAAAGATATAATTCCAGGTAATTACCGTTTTTTTCAACCACCTCAAAATTCTTTACTTTAAGCCAGGCATGGGCAATTATCTTTTTGTCGTGACCTATTGTTACTCCTAAAGAGAGCTGCGAGTGTATTCCGCGCCTGTTCAGCATCCACCGGGCTGCCAGGGATTGTACCAAACATTTGTTTTTCCAGGGCGATAGTCCGCCGGTTATTATTATTGCCTGCTTTATCTCCTGAGACGTGAGACGAGGAGCGGTAGCGACGAAGTTCCGCAAAGCGGAATGTGAGGGCAATGCAAATAATCGGGGGATCTTTCTGAAAGGGACCAGCTTTAAGATAAGCCCTGCAATGAATTGAAACATCAATGCTTCAAAAAAAAGTAACTTCTTCCGGTATGGCAGAGCCATGAACTTTTTAAACTTCTCCGGAATTCTCCTGCATCTAATGCCCGTGTGCATCTACTTACCGGGTATTTGTAAAGAATAGATAAAACTTGTTTTATTACTATGTATTAAGGTTTTATTCAGAATATAAGGCCAGTATCTTTACCATTTCGGAGTGAAACTGCTCAATTGTGATCTTAGCAGGACGGAATACCCTGGCGATCTTCACCTCCTGACTCACATCAATAAGCTGCTTAAAATAAACGGGGTCATTTTCAGCCATTCCCTGCAGGTATTCATACCGGTAAATTTCGTTCCTCAGGGCTGTAAATTTAGCAGATCCCGATAATTCCAGAAATTCAACTTCTGCACTATCATGAAGTTCAATAATAAGGATCTGATCGAGCGGGAAGATGATATTCCTGCCCTGATCTATATGATAATAAAATTTTTCAGTTTCAGGATATATCCTTTGAAGTCCCTCTTCTCTCTGTTTCAATTGTTTAAGGCTGTCGCTCCACAGCTTCATCCTGTCCGACATTGCCCATATGCATGGTTGCCTGTTTTTAAAAATGACCGGAGTGATATCATCGGATAAAAATTCAGCGCCATTCAAACAAAAAGATGCGGTAACGGATGATTTTCCCGTACCCGATTCTCCGCATATCATTATCCCTTTACCATTGAATCTAAAACTGCTCCCATGAAGAGGTAAAACCTTCCGTTGGTGCAGTATTGCACCATAAACAGATCCGTTAAGGTAGAGGTCTATACTGTTCTTATCGGCCTCCGGGTAAGGGAAAATTGATATATAGTCTCCTCCTGATGCATAAAACCAGGCTACCTTATCAACATCCATTGAAAATTCATTCTGATTTAAAGTGTAAAAGACATTAGAAAATAAAGGATATTGAATTTCTTTTTTCCTTTTTACTACTTCAATTATTACATCATTAAGGGGAATTGTGAATTCCATCTGAAGAAAAAAATCCTGGTTCAATACAGGGAATTAGAAACCAACGTGTTTATTGCTATTTCGATTTAAGAATCTGTTATAAATCGTTAATGGTGACCGTATGAAAGATCCGATCCTTCCTGAATAGATGCTCATAAACAGGAAATTGTTTATATGTCTGATTTTATACCTGATTCCCGGGAAAGCGATCAATGTGAACCAGAAGTTTTGAAAGACCCACTTCAATGATCCTGAATCGGTTTTTCTTTCATCAATAATTCTTTTCCTGGAATAATCAATCATGCGATGGGAAACAGAAGAATTGCAAAAGATATCAATCCCTTCTGTAAAATACTCATTATAAATTTCCCTGCATAAAGCCAGCATGCGATCTGCTTTCAGATCGTTTGTTAATTGCGAAAATCGCTCCCAATCGATTTTTTGTGTCTTTAAAAATATATCCACATCCAGCAACCATTTCAACCTCATCCAGAAATGGAGTCCCCCATGAATAATAAGGTATAAAAGCTCAAGTTCATTGTTTAAAACCGAGAATGACCGCCCTGCAAAACTCAGAGTTGTCAGATTTTGATTTACCAGATTTCCGAAGGCTGAAAAACTGATCGCCGGTGTTCTTAATAATCGCCAATGAATCTCAATTGTAATTCCTTTTTCAGGATTGCTTACAGAGATGTGGTTTATATGCCTTATCAACCTCTGCTGTAAAACTTTTGCTTCGGGCCAGACAATGTAATCAATCCTGTACCCGGTCTCTTCAAAATAAGCTTTTGTCCTAACGATATTTTGTTCTTCTATAAGGATATCAATATCGTTATAATTACGTGTTGTTGCATCTTCATAGAGCCTGTATGACAACACAGGGCCTTTTAAAGGTATAAAACCGATTTTTTCAGCATACAACCCATCATATATTGAAAGGTATTCTTTAACTATTTCAAATTCCTTAATTCTTTCTTCAATAACCTCAGGGAAAACGACAACACCAAAAAGGGAGTTTACCTGTCGTAAAGAGAGCCTGTGATAATCTCTCAGAATTTCCGGGGAAATATATTTTATGCCATACATAAATCTGCTTCTGACCCAAATTATATTCAGCTCACACTTTCAATTGTCTTTCTTTTCGTTCTGAGCAAATAGACAGGAATATACGACAATCCGGTAGCCAGGGCAAGTACAATCATAATAAGGGCTCCATTCCCTATGTTCCTGAGCATCATTACAAGCACAATGAAAAGAATATTTACTGCCAGGATTATTAAGGTAGCCTTAAGATGTGAGTTCCCCAGGTCAATAAGACAGTGGTGCATGTGGATGCGGTCGGCTTTGAATGGGGAGCGGCCATTGGTAATTCTGATAATAAAAACCCTCAGGGTATCGAATAGCGGGATTATAAGAATCCCGATAGCGACTGAAGGAGTTGCCCGGATTATTGCCAGACCGGTGGCATTGACCTCATACTGCAGGAAGCGTGTAACTATTATTGCCATTGTAAGACCAATGATGAGCGAACCGGTATCGCCCAGGAAGATCTTGTACTTAATACTGAAAACGTTGAACCTGAAAAATGCAATGAGCGATCCTGCGAGGGAGAAGCAAAGGATCATGTAAGGAATGTGGCCGGCAATCCAGAACCATATTCCGAAGGTAATGGATGTTACTATTCCCACTCCTGAAGCAAGGCCATCTATTCCGTCGATAAGATTAAAGCCGTTTATTATCACAACGAATACAAATAGTGTAAAAACCACACTTGCAAAATAGCTTATTGCAAAAATCCCGCCAAAACCAAGGAAACTCTCAATTCTGATATCTCCAAGAACAATTATAATAAGGGAAGCGGCAATCTGTGCTAACAGCTTTTTCTTCGGGTCAACTATGAAGATATCATCCTTTATGCCTACAAAAAAGAGAATGATCAGACCCGCAATAATATATTTCAGCTCATAAACAAAACCTATTCCTGCGATGACTATAGTTGAGACGATAAATCCTGCAAACACTGCAAC
>CAZHRV010000035.1:0-3462 GCA_964535035.1 uncultured Rikenellaceae bacterium | reverse complement strand
GAGATGAGAGATGAGAGATGAGAGATGAGAGATGAGAGATGAGAGATGAGAGATGAGAGATGAGAGATGAGAGATGAGAGCGGGGGTGGATTTTAAATGACTGCAAAACAAAATTATGTGACCAGGAAACTTTAAATATATGATCAATAAAATTTCTTTACAGATCCTTTTATTCCTTGTTCTCCCGACCATACTGAATGCTCAGAATGTGGAAGTTACGATTACCGGGATAAGGTCGGATAAGGGACAGATTGCTATAGGTGTTTTTAAAGACAACGAGACATTCCAGAAAGAAGATGCATTCCTGGATAAGCAATTTGTCAAGAAAGAAATCGCAAACGGAGTGATGAAAGTACAATTTAGTCTCGATCCGGGTATTTACGGCCTCTCTCTTCTGGATGACGAGAACAGCAACGGCAAAATGGAATATAACTTCCTGGGAATACCAAAAGAAGGCTTTGGATTCTCCGATTATTATCATAAAGGAATCACAAAGCCCAAATTCGATGCTTTCAAATTCAGCCTTGACAACGATCAGACCAGGAGAATAACGATCAGGATAAGGTATATGTGAGGCTCAGAGCAAAGGGCAAAGGGTATTAAAGCATGTGTTTTTATACCTTTCGCCACATACCGCATGCCGGTCGCCGGATATTTTGGTACACCTTTTGCTATTAATATTATGAAGAGATGATTCTTCTTAATACTTACGACAATGAAAAAGTTAATAATCACATCGATTCTCGCAGTCCTGGTCGCTTTTGGGACCACAGTTATGGCGCAGGATTATCCTGATGAATACCTGGGACTGCCGGGAGACAATCTTAACCTCTATGCAGTGATGAAGCTGTTCCAGGAATCAGAAACACTGGAAGGTTTTGAGAGAAGTCTGAATGCTGAAGATTCCAGGATCAACAATCTCGACCTCAACGGCGATAACTATGTTGATTATATAACGGTCAGCGATTATGTCGACGGTGATGTTCATACCATAGTATTACGGGCTGTGCTCGACCAGAACGAATATCAGGATGTGGCTGTATTCACCGTTCAGAAGTTCCACAACGGATCAGTACAGATTCAGCTTGTCGGTGATGAGGCTCTGTACGGCAATAATTACATAATTGAGCCTTATTATGAGGAGACTCCAAATCCCGGATATACCGGCAATCAAACAGTGGTGAATGTTACCGTGGTCAGGACTACACCTTATCAGATTGCAGCCTGGCCGCTTATACGATTTATTTATCTTCCAAATTACATTGTATGGCGCTCTTCATGGTACTGGGGTTTTTACCCTAGATACTGGAATCCCTGGCGAGCATACTACTGGCACTACTACTACGGTTACCATTATAACTGGTACCACTACTACTACAGGCATTACCACTACTGGGACCGTCCCCGGTACACACGATACAATGACTTCTACTATAGCAAGATAAGGGTATTTTCTCCGAAAGTAGTTGTAAATATAAAGGGGGGTAATTACAGATCTACATATGCACGTCCCGAACAACGCAGGGATGGTGAGGCAATCTATACAAAGATGTACCCCTCCCAGAACAGAAGGACACCGGAAGATGATGCCATTGCAAGACATGTGAGTCAGGAAAGAAGAACTGCATCACAGGCAACCCGTGAAAGGGCTGCTACTGGCACCACCACAACCCGAAGGTCATCCGGCTCTGCAGGTGAAAGAACTGTGACCAAGTCCTCAACAGGACAGGATACAGGTACAACACGCAGGTCGACAGGTACTGTTACTGAAAGGGCAGCTCCCAAATCTGAATCTGCTCAGAAAGCCGAAACCACAAGGAGATCAACAGGCAGTACTACTGACAGGGCAGTGGCAAAACCACAATCTGCTCCTAAAGCAGAAGTCTCCCGCAGGTCAGCACCTGCCGCAACACAAAGAACCCAATCGAAATCTGAACCGGCTAAAAGGGCTGAATCTTCAAGAACATCAAGGTCTTCAACTGCAAGTGCAAACAAGAGTACATCGCGAAGCAAGAGCAGCAGCAGTAAAAAAGCAGAAACCTCTTCAGGCAGAAGCTCCAGCAAAAAAGAGAAGGACAACGAAAAATCAACACGGAGAAGGTAGACTTCCGACTTACAAAATACAGGTTCCGGGAAAAGATCATCAGATTATTCCCGGAACCTTTTTTCCAACTACCTTCTACCTCTCGCCGGTAACCGGCAGCCGGTTACCGTTTTTTTCCGTTATTAAACCGATTTACTGTTATCTTATCAGCAATAACTTCTATTTTTGTTAGAAAACAAACAGTTAATCCAATGACAAACACTTCAAACGAAAAGACAATCATCATCATCGGTGCCGGATTTGCCGGTCTTGGAGCCGGTATCTATGCACAGATGAACGGCTATAAATCGCAGATATTTGAGATGCACGACAAACCCGGAGGTTTATGTACTTCCTGGAAACGAAAAGGATATACCTTCGACGGATGCATACACTGGCTCGTAGGCTCTAATCCGGAAAGCGGTTTTAACCAGTACTGGCAGGAGGTTGGCATAGCCCAGAAAAGTCAGATCATCAATATGGAAGAATACATGCGTTTCGAAGGTGCTGACGGAAGAACACTGTCCTTCTATACTGACATCGACAAGATGGAAAAGCATCTTCTTGAATTCGCTCCAATTGATGAAAAGGTTATTAAAGAATTCATCTCTGGTATAAGGTTATGCCTGGCTTTTGATATACCATCAGACAATGCCCCTTTTTTGAAGCGAATGGCAAAGAAAATTGGTGTGGGATTAACCTTCATGATACATGGTAAGAAATTTCAGAGATGGATGAAAACCTCCGCTGCTGAATTTTCAGACCGTTTTAAAGACCCCCTTCTTCGCGATGCGATGAAGGAAATGTGGATGCCTGAATTTTCAATATTTTTCATGCTATTTACATTCGCTTACCTTCACAACAAAAATGCCGGATATCCTCTGGGCGGCTCCACTCCTATGTCGGAGACCCTGGCAGAACGATATCTGAAACTGGGAGGTACAATCACCTATAAAAACATGGTTGAAAGAATAATCGTTGAGAACAACAGGGCTGTGGGTATAAAGCTGGCAGACGGTTCTGAATACAGAGCCTGCCGGGTTATCTCGGCTGCTGATGGATACAACACTATCTTCCAGATGCTTGAAGGTAAATATGCTGATGATAAAATACGTGAACCATATGAAAAATGGCCTATCTTCCAGCCTCTTATCTTTGTCAGTATAGGGGTAAACAGATCGTTTGCTGATGAACCAATATCGGTATCCGGTTTCAGTTATCCTCTCAAAGAACCGATTGAAATCGGAGATATGGTAAGGGAAAGAATCTGGATACATCCATATAACCATGATTCCTCTCTGGCACCGGAAGGCAAAACGAGCATCATTGTAATGCTGGAATCGAGGTATGATTACTGGGATAAACTGGCAGGGGATGAA